>JAICWQ010000132.1 GCA_025934755.1 Chthoniobacterales bacterium
ATCGCACATCCAGCTCGAGTTTACGTGATTGTTTTCGCGCGGGGTCTGCCGATACACGATGTCCTCGCGGGTGCCGATGACGGTGTTGCAACCGGTCGCACAGCTTGTGCAGATGCTTTTAGTTTCCTTCAAAAACCAAACCCGCATTTTGAATCGGAAATCGGTCGAGGTCAGCGCGCCGACCGGACAGATATCCACGGTGTTGAGCGAATAATTGTTTTCCAGTTGTTTGCCGGGGTGCGCCGTCAAAACGGTGTGACTGCCGCGGTCGACGAAACCGAGGACGTCGTCATGCGCGATTTCGGTGCAGAAGCGAATGCACCGTGAGCACAGAATGCAGCGCTCGTCATCGAGGGTGACACGCGGGCCGAGCTCCACGTTCTTTGGTTTTTTGACTTTATTTTCGAGGAACCGCGAACCGGCGTTGCCATACTCCACGCTGAATTCCTGCAATTCGCACTCGCCGGCCTGATCGCAAATCGGGCAATCGAGCGGATGATTGATAAGCAGGAATTCCATAACGCCTTTGCGACATTCCTGGGCGAGGGGCGAGTTCGTGCGCACTCCCATGCCTTCGGCGACGTCCTGGGCGCAACAGATTTGCGGTCGCGGCATCCAGTTGATGATTGGCTTGCCGTCCCCGCCCAGCTCCGGTTTCCGGTCAGGACCCATCCGGGGCATGCCCATTTCGATCAGACACATTCGGCAATTTCCGGGCGAACTGAGCTTCGGGTGATAGCAGTAGCGCGGGATGTAGACCCCGGCTTGCGCGCAGGCCTCGATCACGCGGGTGCCTTTCTTAAACTGATGCCACACCCCATCGATCTGGACGTTGAACATCGGAGCTTCGTCAGACATATCTAAGGAAAGCAAGAACGCAGGAATTCATTCTTGAAGGTTCGGAGGTTCAAACGTTCGCTCGCGGCGAACGCGGTTCGCGGTCAGCGGCATGCTGGAGAAATTGAGGATCAGGCCATCAGCCAGACCGCTTGCTTTTAGGTAACTTCGGACAATCGCAAAATGAACTTTCTCGAGCGAGTCGATTGCTTTCAACTCAACAACTATTTTTTGTTCGACAAGAAAATCGAGACGATGCTCTCCAATCTGGTGATCACGGTAGAAAAGCGGGATTGATTTTTGCCGAACGAACGCGACTCCTCTTAGAGCAAACTCTACCGCCAATGCTTGTTCGTAGACTGACTCGATAAAACCCGGCTCCAATTCGCGATGCAGCGCAATCGCGGCCGAAATGATCGCGTCCGTGATTTCCGAGTTTCTCAATTCTTTTCCTGCGTTCCTGCTTTCCTGAGACATATCTAGATCACCGAATCGGCGCCGGCTTTTTCCCAACCGGGATCGTGGGCGAGGGGACTGGTGGGGATGTGTTCGTGTTCGGTCAATTCCTCGGGCGTGTATTCGGGTGGGAGTGGCGGTGGAACTGATTTGCGAGCGTGGGCCGCAAATTCGTCGGGGAATTTGTCCACGAAACTTTGCGTCGGCCAGGCGCAGGCTTCGCCAAACGCGCAAATGGTGCGTCCCGCAATATTGTCGCCGATGGTCTTGAGAGTCCGCGGATCTTCCGTGACCCCGCCGCCTTTCACCATGCGGTCGGTGATTTTTTTCATCCAGAGTGAGCCTTCGCGACAGGGCGTGCACTGGCCGCACGATTCGTGGGCGTAGAACTCGTTGATGTTGTTCAGGACCCAGACCATGTCGCGCGAATCGTCGAGGACGATCACCCCGCCGGAACCGGCCATTGATCCAGCCGCTGCGAGACTGTCGAAGTCCATCGGCAATTCGTCGATCGACATTTCCTGCTCGATTGTCGAACCATCCGGCTGCTTTTGTTTGATTTTGAAGCGCTCGTCGGCCCGCAAAACTTTGGCCGAGCTCCCGCCAGGGATCACGGCTTTCAAGGTTCGTCCCCATTTCAATCCGCCGGCCATGTCGTAAATCAATTGACCCATTGTTACGGCGCCGACTTCGATTTCGAAATAGCCGGGCCGTTGGACGTCGCCACTGACGCAAACGACGCGAGTGCCGGTATTGTTAGGCCGGCCCAGCCGCGCGTAATTCGCGCCGCCCATCGCGATGATGTGTTTTACGGCGCACAGAGTTTCGACGTTGTTCACGATCGTCGGACACATGTAAAGGCCGAGCACGGCCGGAAAATACGGCGGCTTGATTCGCGGATAAGCGCGCTTGCCTTCGAGGGACTCGATCAATCCGGTTTCTTCGCCGCAAATGTAAGCGCCGGCCCCGCGATGAATGTGGATTTCAAGATCGAACCCCGAGCCGAGGATGTTTTTGCCGAGAAATTTGCGTTTGCGCGCCTCTTCAATCGCGCGTTCGAGGATTTTCGCGCCCTCGGGGAATTCGCCTCTTATATATATGTAGGCGGTCCGGGCGTTGATCGCGAAACAGGAAATGGCGATGCCTTCGAGCAGTTGGTGCGGATCTTCGTGGATAATGTAGCGATCTTTAAATGTGCCCGGCTCGGACTCGTCCGCATTGCAAATGAGGTAAATCGGCTTCTTTTCGTCCGGTTTGATGAAGCTCCATTTTACTCCGCAGGGAAACCCGGCGCCTCCCCGCCCGCGCAGGCCGGATGTTTTGACTTCGTTAACAATATCCGTGCGGGACATCTTGAGGGCCTTGGGCAAATCCTGATAACCGCCCGCTTCGAGATAGGTCTCGATGTCGACTTTCCAATTCTGACTTCCGATATTTTTCAAAACGATCCGATGCTCCAAAGGATGCGGCGACTTCGGGTTTCCGATTTCGGGTTTCGAATTTGAGAGAATGTTTGCCGGAGAATCCGGCGAAACGTTCTCCCACAGGTCATCGTTGACCATGCAGACCGGAGCCGTCCCGCAGCTGGCCAGACATTCTACAAACTCGACGCTGTAGTTTTCATCCGCGCTGACTGAAATTGGCTCATGGCCGGCAGCTGTCGGATTATGACTGGTCTTGCTCGCCCCGCCGGAGGTCGCGGCCGCTTGCGGAGGCGGCCGTTGAATTCCCGTTGCCGCGCAAAGATTTTCCATGACCTGATAACTTCCGGCCATCGCGCAACTCAGTGTCCGGCAAACCCGGATGTGGGTTTTGCCCGCGGGCTTTTCCCGAAGCATCGGATAAAAGCTTACCAGCTCGAGAATGTTAATCGGTTGCAATCCGAGTTTGGCCGCGATCAAAATTACGGCGTCATCGCTGATAAATCCAAAATGCTCCTGCCAGAGATGAAGCAAGGGAAGCGAAGCGCTCCGTTTCTGATCACGTGGATACCGCGTGATCGCTTCGTCCATTTTTCGCTCTAACTCAGCCGGAAGGTGTGAGTCCACTCGCGAAAAATTAATCTAATGTGCTCTGTTTTTCGACGACCTTATCGTCTTTGAAAACGATAGTCACCGTGTCTTTACCCTGGCGATAAACGTAAGTCGTCTTTTTCAAGATCAGGAAATCTTTGTTGTCGAGCTCGCTAGGCGGTCCAAGGATTGATTCGACCTGCTTCTTCGACATTCCTTCGGCGACTTCATCGACGTTTGCTTTGGAGATTTTCTTTCCGGCGCAGGCGATGGTCACGATTGCGAGCAATAACACGAAGAAGCGCTTGCAAATGACGAATGACGAATGACGAATGCTTTTCGAGCACGTTAAATCGTTGAATGGTGGATCGTTGAATCGGAGCTCCGATGTAACGTTGTAACGATTTAACGAATCACAGTTTTTTGTTCGCTTCCTCATTTCACTCATCTGTCGCATTCGCCCATTACAAAGTCCAGACTTCCAAGCACGGCGGTGACGTCGGCCAGCATGCAACCCGGAAGCAGCTCCGGGAGGATGCTCAGATTCACAAATGACGGCGCCCGTATTTTTAAACGGTATGGCACACCGCCGCCCCGGCTGTTGATGTAAAAACCCAACTCGCCCTTCGGATTTTCCGCCGCGAAATAAACTTCGCCCGGTGGCGCGCTCAATCCTTCAGTCACCACGATGAAATGGTGAATCAGCTCCTCCATCTTTGTCATTACGTGCGACTTCGGGGGCAGCATGTTTTTCCAATCGGCCACGTTGATCGGACCGCCTGGCAGTTTCTCGATCACCTGACGCAGGATTTTCACGCTCTGCCGCATCTCCTCCACCCGAACCAGATAACGATCGTAACAATCACCGGCACTGCCGACGACGACGTCAAAGTCGTACTGCTCGTAATCGAGATATGGATGTTTGCGCCGTAAGTCGTGTTCAATGCCGCTCCCGCGCAGATTCGGTCCTGAAATCGCGTAGGCAATCGCGCGATCTTTCGTGATGACGCCGATATCCCTGGTGCGATCGACAAAGATCTTGTTTCGAGTGAGGAGCTTATCCATTTCGTCCAGGGCGGGACCGAATTCGTCGAGAAAATCGCGCAACATCGGAACGAATTTTTCCGGCAGATCACGGATCTGCCCGCCTACCCGGGTGTAAGAGGTGGTGAATCGCGCGCCGCTCAGCAGTTCGCTCAGATCGTAAATTTTTTCGCGTTGGGTGAATGAGTAAAGAAAAACCGTCATGGCGCCGAGATCGAGCGCCATCGCGCCCAGTCCCATCAAATGCGAAGAGATCCGCGAAATTTCGCAGCAAATCACGCGAATGGCTTTTCCGCGCGGTGGAATTTCCCAGTTCATTAATTTCTCCACCGCCAGCGCGTATGCGACGTTGTTGGCCAACGGCGCCAGGTAGTCGAGCCGGTCCGTGTAAGGGACGAACTGGTTGTATTGCATGTTCTCGGCAATTTTTTCGTCGCCCCGGTGAAGAAAACCAACGTCCGGCGTCGCCTTGATGATGATTTCGCCGTCGAGCTCGAGCACCAGGCGCAATACGCCGTGGGTCGCCGGGTGCGACGGCCCCATGTTAAGGATCATCTTCTCCCCGATGTCCGCGTCGCCCGCCGCACCATCACCAGGACGAGGCGCGCGCAATTTAGCGTCTTCCGCGACCACTCGGGTCACCGAGTCAGGTGATTCTATCTCGCGTACCGTGAATCCCATAGGTCAATTCATTTACGCTGCCGACCTCATGTCCGCGTGCAAGCTTAAATTTGGAATTGAATCACGCGTTTGACTGCCGATGGTCCATCGGATGGCAAATAAGATCGCGATGTTGTTTTCAGGGCAGGGCGCTCAGGTCGTCGGAATGGGAAAGGGTCTTGCCGGCGAATTTCCAGCTGCGGCCGGCCTGTTTCGCCGGGCCGACGAGATTCTTGGCCGCAACCTCAGCCAGATCGCCTGGAATGGCCCGATCGAGGAGCTGACAAAAACTTCAAATTGTCAGCCGGCGCTTTGTGTTCATGGACTTGCCAGTTTGGCGGTCTTGCGCGAGCTCGCCGGAGATTTTCCAGTCGGGGGCGCCGCGGGTTTGTCGTTAGGCGAACTGACCGGCCATGCCGCCGCTGAGACTTTCACGTTCGAAGATGGCCTGCGCCTTGTTCAAAAGCGCGGCGAGCTGATGGAGGAAGCGTGTGCTGCAACGGTCGGCGGGATGGCAGCGATGATTGGGGCCGATGAAAACGCCGTGCGGCAACTGGCCGACGACGAAGACGTCGATGTCGCGAACATTAATTCGCCGGGACAAATCGTGATTTCGGGCGAACTGGCAAAAGTCGAAGCAGCGGCAGCAGTGGCGAAGGAACACGGAATTCGCCGGGCAACAATGTTGAACGTCGCCGGCGCGTATCATTCCCGATTGATGGACAGCGCTTACCAGAAACTCGGTCCGGCATTGCTCGAGGTGCAAATGCAGTTGCCTCGATTTCCGGTGATCAGCAATGTCACGGGGCGCGAAGTGAAAACCCTACCGGAAATTCGCCAGACTCTTCAGGATCAAGTCACGAGCACGGTGCGGTGGGTCGATTGCATGGGGCAGTTACTCGAAATGGGATGTGACCTGTTCGTCGAACTCGGACCCGGCAGTGTGCTCGCCGGATTGCTCAAACGCACCCGCAAAGATGTCGATGTTATTTCCGCGGGCGATGTTGAAGCGGTTCGGGCATGCGCCGAGAAAATTCGCGGATAATTGGAGGGCGCCGCGCTGCCGGCGCTCAAATTAGAGGACACGACGGCGCCTGTTCCTCCAAGATCGACAATTAACATCGGTCATCGTAATTTTGCATCGTGAACCTTTCGGAACGTGTCGATTCAGATTTGAAAACCGCGATGCGCGACAAAAACGCGCTGAAGCTTGGCGTCTTACGCATGCTCAAGGCCGCGCTCATGAACGCCACGATCGAAAAATCGGGCGCTCAGGGAAAGCTTGGCGACGCGGACGCCATCCAAGTGATTCGAAAACAGGTAAAGCAACGCCAGGATTCGATCGAAAGTTTTGAAAAAGGCGGCCGGGCCGAACTCGCGGCCAAGGAAAAGGAGGAAATGGGGATCTTGCAATCGTATTTGCCGCAGGCGATGAGCGCAGATGAAATTTCGAAAATTGTTCGCGAAACAATTGCCGAAGTTGGCGCGACTTCCAAAGCGCAAATGGGCGCCGTTATGAAAGCCGTTCAGGCGAAAGTCTCTGGCCGGGCCGAGGGCAAGACGCTGAGCGCCGAGGTTCAGGCACAATTAAAATGATGCCGACGCCCAACGCTCAACCCTCAACCCTCAACGTCCAACTACGGCAATCTGAATTGAGCGTTGAGCGTTGGACGTTGGACGTTGGACGTCTTCCGATGTTTCCATGCTGAGCGCAATCATCGTCGCCGCCGGCAGCAGCGAGCGCATGGGCTTCGACAAATTGTTCGCGCTGGTGAGCGGTAAACCGGTGATTGCGCACACCATTGCGGCGTTCGAAAACACGAAGTGCGTGGATGAAATTATTCTGGTCGGACGCGCCGACGGTCTGGGCGAATTGCGAAAGCTTATCAGCCATCCAAGCAAGGTGAAGCAAATCGTCGAGGGCGGCGCAGAACGGAGCGATTCGGTGGGCGCTGGACTCGATCAGGTCGATGCCAACTCCGATTTCGTCGCCGTGCACGACGCGGCGCGGCCGATGGTCACGCCGGAAAAAATCACGCGCGTGTTCGAAGCCGCCCGGGCCCATGGTGCTGCGACGCTGGCGGAGCCAATCAACGACACTTTGAAACGCGCTGACCTGGCTGCCGTAGCCGCTGCGGCGGAGGAGGCTGTCGATCTTGTCGTCAAGGAACCAGTCGATCGCCGCGGGATCTACGCAATGCAGACGCCGCAGGTGTTTGAGAAAAATTTGTTGGAAGAAGCGTACCGGCTCGTCGCCAAAAAAAAAGTCTCGGTGACCGACGAAGTTTCGGCGGTCGAACTTCTGGAACATAAAATCGTGCTCGTTCCGAACCACGATTTCAATTTCAAGATCACTTATCCGCGCGATCTGCCCCTGGCTGAATTCGTCCTGAAGCAACGGGCAAACGCAACCAAGCGCTAAACCAGCATCGGATCGATCGGAACGAGAGGCCGAATCAGTTCCACGATTGCCGGAATGTCTTTGGATTTGAACGGTCGTCCGTGGCGTTTGAGCTTCGCATTTTCCAGCTCGCTTACCCGCACGACGCTGCCGTGCTTCCAAATCCAGGCATCGGGATTGTAGGGACCAACCCGGCGCGGATTGGTCCAGGTGTGGATCGACAATAAACGATCGTTCACCGCTGCGGCAATGTGCATTGGCCCGCTATCGACGCTGATGACGAAGCGTGCGACGCGGATCAAGCGGATAAGTTGCAAAAGCGAAGTTTGGTTCGTGAGCTCAACGCAGTTTTCCGCTACCTGGACCACGTCAATCTGGCGATTGGTTTTTCCCACAACCACAACCCGGGTCGGCGCGAAGGCGGCGCAGATTTCCTCGATCACGCGATTGGTCAGCGATTTCCCGCTGCCCCGGGCAAATGGATGCAACAAAATGAACGGAGGATATTCGTCGAACCGCGGCAAGGGATCGCCGGTGGGAAGCGGGCAGCGCAAGGCGTCTCCGATTTTCGCGCCGGCAAGCTCGGCTAGTTTGAGATACCGCTCGACTGCGTGCTCGCGCCGGTTCACTTTCGCGGTGCGTTTGTAAAAGAATCGCGATCCTTCGCGGCCATCGCTCATTCCGTAAACTTCTTTTGCCCCGCTCATCCTTGCGATAAACGCGCTTCGAAGCAGTCCTTGAAAATCGAGGGCGAGATCAGGTTTCAATTTGCGTGTTTCTTTCAGCCAGGGACCGAATCGAACCGGCGCGCCCAGTCCGCTGAAATCCTTTCTCGGAAAAACGTGAATGTGGTTCACGTCGGAATTACCTCGAAGGAGCGGGGTAAATTCCGGATTCATCACCCAGGTGATTTTCGCTTTGGGATGCGCATCGCGGATCGCCGCGACCGCCGGCAAGGTGTGAACGACATCCCCGAGCGAACTTGGTTTGATGACGAGAATCGAGTTCACAGATTCAACCACGAATGGACACGAATTAACACGAAGGTAAGGACGAAAAGCACGCTCGAATTATTTCAAGCTTTCAGTTTTCAGTTTTCAGTTTTCAGCGTTTCAGCTTTCAGTTCTATCTTCCTACCGCCAATCGTTCGGCCAGCATAGGCGGCAGGCCGGCATCGATAATTTTCTTCTGGGCCGTAGCCAGATCGTATTTTATCCGCCGCTGTTCGACGATGTTGCTCTCAACGTGATAAATGCAATAGGCGGCGTGCCAATTGCCGTCCCGCGGCTGGCCCACGCTGCCAACATTGATGAAATACTTTTTGCCCGGATCGATCCTCAATCTGTCGATCAGCTGACGCTGCACCCCTTCGTCGCGGATGAATGC
>JAICWQ010000005.1 GCA_025934755.1 Chthoniobacterales bacterium
GAATGAACGCGATCTTGTTGTCAAGCTGCCATGGGACGTAATCGCTCGGCCCAATATGAATGTTTTCGTCGGCGAGACGCTCGTTCATGACCGATTGCACAGCTTCCGTCTTGGAAGTCTTCTTGGAACTGAGCCGGGTCCGGCTGAGCATGTTGAGGAAATCGGTGTTGCCACCGGTGTTGAGCTGATAAGTGCGCTCGACTTTTACCCCGCGTTTCCGGAAAAGATCGACAATGGTGCGATGCAGCACAGTGGCGCCGAGCTGCGATTTAATGTCGTCGCCAACGATCGGGAGATTTTTGTCGGCAAAACGTTTCGCCCAGGCGGGATCGCTGGCAATGAAAACCGGGATGTTATTCACAAAGCCGACTCCGGCTTCGAGCGCGCAACTCGCGTAAAACTTCGCCGCTTCTTCCGAGCCGACCGGGAGATAATTTACCATGATCTCGGTCGCTGAGTCCTTCAGCTCGGAGATGATTTGCTCGCGGGTGGACTCTTTCTCGAGCGGCAAAAATGTGCGAAGGGGGTCGTGATCGGCCATATGCGGCGCGAAACTGTCCATGACCACTCCCATCTTCACGATCGCGCCGGTGAGGCTGACTTTGTCGCAGAAAATGTGAGTGCAATTTGGGGGTGAAAAAATGGCTTTGGAGACATCGAGCCCGACTTTGCGGCGGTCGATATCGAAGGCAGCGACGACCTCGACGTCGCCGGGCCGGTAGGACCCGATTTGCTTGTGCATGAGGCCTACGGCGTTGCCGTTGGTGGCGGAGCCGCGATAAAAATTGATCCCCTGGACGAGTGAGCTTGCACAATTGCCCACTCCAACGATGGCGACACGGATTTTTCTCATGGGAAGGAAATCCTACCCGGAGCCCTGGGCTACGGGCAAGATGCAATGTAGCAGGTTTAAAGCATTAAGGTTAAGGTGGGCAGTGGATTGTCAGGTTTCACCGGAGGAGAAACCACGACCCGATTAAGGCGTGGAAAGTGCCGTAGACAGAGCTAGCATGCAAGCATTTTCGAGGATGTTCGTTAGGACAAAACACGCCGCCTGCTTGATAATGATTCTCGGGGCCAACCTGGCCCCCGGGCTCTCCCCAATAACGCACGCGGAGCCACCCACTTATACAATCGAGCAGGGTGTGGCCCTGGCCGACAGCCAAAATCCCGACATTCTGATTGCCCGCAAGAAATTGGAAGCAGCGCGCGGAGGATTGGTCGAGGCCCGATCCGGTTACCTGCCCTCCGTCGTCTCTACAGGCTTCGCGGACAAACGCCAAACCCAGACGACCACTGACCTGCGGAATGAGGACTACAACGCCTCGATCCGGGCCCTGGAAAACGTTTATACCGGCGGCGCCGTTTCGAACCAGGTCGCAATCGCACAACTGATGATCGAAAAACAACGATGCGACTTGGAGGAAGTCCGCAACAAAGTGGCGATGGATGTGCGGATCGGGTTTTACGATCTTCTGCTGAATCGGGCCAAAGTGCGGGTCCGCGAGAATTCGGTGCGAGTCCTAAACGAAGAAGTCAAGACCCAGGAGGAGCGGTTGAAGGCGGGAATTGTTGGAACCTTGAATGTTCGGCGGGCTCAGGTCGCGCTGGCCAATGAGCAACCGGAGTTGGCCAACGCCAAGACCGAGCTGGGCAATTCCTATCTTCGGTTGGGCGAACTTTTCGGGGTCGATTATCGCAAACAAGCGAACCAATTCGGGTTCGAAGTCGCCGGACAATTGCAATACGCCGCGCTTCATCCGGATTTGAACGAAAGTCTCGGCCGGGCTGACGCCAAACGCGGCGAGATCAAAGCCCGGCAGCTCGACGTTGAGATCGAAGATCGACAATATCTGGTCGACCGCAGCGAACTGCGTCCGCACGTTCAACTTTTTTCCGGCTACGAAGTTTACAGCGAGCGCGACCCGAACGTCGGCCCGGAATTCAACCATGGGTATCTGGTTGGGGTAAACGCGACCTGGCATTTGTTCGACGGTTTCGCGACGAAAGGTCGAATGCAGGCCACGCATGCCCGCCGGGAAGCTGCGATGCAAGCTCTCGAGGCGGCGCGGCGATCCGTCGCGTCCGAAGTCCGGAGCGCGTTTCTCGATCTTCAGCAATCCGACAATGTGCTGGAGTCGGAAACCAAAAATGTTCAGACCGCCGACGAGTCGCTCGAAATCACGAAATCGAATCTCGCAGCCGGTCTGGGGACACAGCTCGATATTTTACAGGCGGCGGCCGACGTGACACGGACAAGGACGACGCGGCTGAGCGCAATCTATCTGCACAATGTGGCGCTGGCCCGCCTGGCCCGCGCCTGCGGCAGCACCCCCGACGCACTCGATTTCGCCTCGAACCGTTCGAGGAAACGAAACGAGCAACAAGCAGTGGATGTGGCGCGGCCGCCGGCAAAGATCACCACCCGATGAGGCTTCGATTCAGCATCGCGGTTTTGTGGTTGTCGATTTTATCAGCGGCGCCTGCGATTACTCTCGACGAAACACTCAAAGCAACGCTCGACAACAATCCAGCGATTCAGCAGGCGAAATTAAAACTCGAGCAGGCGGCAGGGCGCCGGCTCGTTTTTCGATCAGTGATTTGGCCGAGCGTGAGATTAAATGTGCCGGGGGGTGTGCAAGGCGGAGATCGCGCAGGCAGCACCACGACTAAACTTTTCGGATTCGTGCGCGGTTCGTTGACTCAGCCTCTGGTGGACGCTTCGATTCCGCACTCGCTCCGCCGGGGCGATATCGAGGTCTTGATCGCTGAACAACAACTCAACCTCGCAGTCGAAGAACAGCTCCACGCCGCGAGGGTGGCATTTTATTCCGCCGTGTATCAGCGGGAACTGCGGTCGCTTCGTGAAAAACAGCGGTCGCATCTGGACGAAAACGTCGCCAGTCAAAGCGACCGCTACAATGCCGGCCTGGTCGATCGAAGCGCGTTTACCACCGCAACAGTCGAAGCGCGCGGGCTAGACCCGATGGTGGAAGAGGCGCAACGCAGTTATGCAGGGGCCCAATTGCAACTTGGACAGGCGATGGCGGCCGATCTGAAATCGGGCGCGCCGCTGCCGGAACCGCAGGGCGAATTGACCTTCGCCACCGTCGAGGTCGATTTGAACAAGGAAATCAATACTGCGCTCGAGCAGCGGACCGATATCAAACTTGCGCGGCTCCTGGTTCGCGCCGCCAATGAAGACGAGCGCATCATTGCGGCCGGATATTATCCGTCGGCCACCGGCAGCTTTACCGGCGATTATATTCCGGTCCATGGAATTCATCGCGAAGGATCCACGAGCCGGAACCAGGATTTTGTCGGGTCGGAAATTCGGGAAGGCGCGGCCTACACCTGGCAGGTGATTGATACTGGCAAAGTGGGTGGGGCGGTTCTAAAAGCGCGCTCGGCCAGGGAAATTAACGAGCTCGAGTTGAAAAAGCTGGAAGCGAACGTCGGCCAACAACTGTCCCGCATACGCAACCAGCTTGCCGGACTCGCTGAGCGTCACAATGCGCTCATCGCCGGAGCTACTAACGCCGAGCAGGCTGCCGTCGCGGTTCAGCAAAATCTCGGGAGCGGCCTCGCTTCCCAACTCGAATACCGGGTGGCCGAGAGCAGTTATTTGAAAACGCAGAGCGGGCTCCTGGAAGCGAGCTATTTGCAAAACGTGGCCCTGGCCGAATGGGACCGGGCCACCGGACGCTATTTTCAATTTTCGGAAGATATGCGTTAGTTCCAGTTCTTGAAAGTTCCCGAATCCAGACGGCTTTTGGCCGTTGCGGTCGTGCTGCTGATCCTGATTTGCGGTGCCGCTTATTATTTTTTCATGCCGGTGGCGGAAGTCGCCGTTGTCCGGCGCGGAACTGCCATCTCCGCCGTTTATGGAACGGTGCGGATCGAGCCGGCATTTGTGGTCCACGTGCGCGCCCAGAATTCCGGGTTCATCCAACTGGCCGAGGAGTTTTCCGCCGGGCGGGGCGCGATCGGCAAGAGCGTGACCAAGGGACAGTTGCTCGCCACAATCGCCGATGAGGCGACCGCGCGACAATTGAAACAGGCGCGAACGGATCTCAAGGCAGCGATCGAGCGCGCAAAATTGCCTTTGCCATCGGAAGAACCGCTCAAGGCCGCGGAAGATAATTTGCGCAGACTCGAACAAGTCGTCGCAACCGGCAACGTGCCGGCGGTTGATTACGAAAGGGCCAAGAGCGAAGTGAATCGTTTGCGCGCTCAACGCGATAACGAGCGGATCGAGCGGGATCGCAACTTGCAGGCGCTCGACGAAGGGCAAAAGAAATTGGAGTCCCAATTGCGCGCATCAGAAATCCGCGCCCCGATGGACGGCCTCCTCAGCGCGGTTCTGACCATCGATGGGGAGCTGGTGAACGAAGGAGGTCAGCTTTTCACGGTTTCGTCGCAGAAGACGTTCGTGCGCGGTGAAGTAAACGAGGAAGACGTCGGCGAAGTGAAACCCGGGATGAAAGCGAAAGTGCAGCTCTATGCCTATCGCAACACCGTCTTTGAAGCGAAAGTCTCCTCGATTCAACCGGCGGCCGATCCCGACACCCAACGCTACACCGTTATCCTGGAGATGGAAAAGCCGCCGGACAATTTGATGGCCGGCATGACCGGCGAAATGAACATCATTACCGGCACGCACGAGAACGCGTTGCTCGTGCCAACCCGCGCCGTTCTGGTCGATCAAGCGCTGGTGATAAAACGTGGGCTTGTCCAAAAACGAACAATCAAAGTTGGTTTCCGGACACTCGACGTCAGCGAAGCATTAAGTGGCGTTTCGGCCGGAGATCGCATCGTTGTTTCAGACCAGGACCGGCTCCACAACGGACAGCCAGTGCGACAACGCCGAGTCGAATTTTCTCCGAAACCGTGAGCGCCTCGCTCTACATTGCGTTGCGTTTTGCCACGCATCGCAAACGCGCCCTCCTGCTCAGCCTCGTCGGAGTTGTTTTCGGGGTCGGCATTTTCATCTGCACCCAGGCCCAAACCCAGGGGTTCCTGCAGTTTTTTATCGATTCCACCATCGGCAGCAATGGCGCACTCACCTTGCGGTCCCGATTTCAACCGCGTTATGAGGGACTGGTGGTTCCGACGAAAAACGTCAACGCTCTCCCCGCGCGGCGCAATTATTTCGAAGGCATTCACGACGTCAGCGAAATTATGCGGGTAAGCCGGCAATTTTCCAACGTGGTCGCGTGCTCACCGGTGCTTCGCGGTAATGTCAGCGCCCGGTCGGGATTCGAGACCACCACAGTGGAGCTTTTCGGAATTGACCCGCCCTCCCACCTGCGCACGACCGACCTGGCCAAACAAATCATCGATGGCAAATTTGATGATTTTACTAACAACACCAGTTCGGTGATTCTCGGCTATAAACTGGCCGACCAGCTCGAGGTCGGGTGCGGCGATTCAATCCAATTGCTTTCGCCAAGCGGCGAGTATTGGCGTTTCATCGTCGCGGCCATCGCGCGCAGCGGAGTCGGCGCGATCGATTCCACGCGGGTGTACGCCCAAACCCGCGTCGCTCAGCGGCTGCTCAAGAAACCGTATCAAGCGTCCATGATCATCTATAAACTGCGCGACCCGGATCGTGCTCCGGCGCTGGCGACGCATTTCGAGACTTTATTTCAACATTCGTCGCAAAGCTGGCAGGAGCGCGAGGAATCGACTCTGCAATTGTTCATCATGCTTCGCTTATCGGCCGCGATCACGGTCTCGCTGATGATTCTTTTGGCCGGTTTCGGAATTTTCAACGTCCTGACCATGTCCGTGCTTTCCAAGGTCAGGGAGATCGCAATTTTACGCTCGATGGGCTATCGCCAAGTTGATATCTCGGCGATTTTTCTCTGGCAAGGAGCTCTCATTGCGACAGTCGGCTCATTGATCGGCTGTTTTTTGGGCGCATTACTGACCTGGATCATTTCCAAGGTTCCGATTCACATCCGCGGTTTGCTCTACACCAATCATTTTTTGGTGGTGTGGGACTGGCGACATTATTTTTGGGCAACGGTCCTTGCCGGGATTGCCGTGTTCATCGCCAGCTATGTTCCGGCCAAACGCGCGGCCCTGTTGCAACCCGTGGATACGTTGCGGGGATCGAGTTTATGAACGGCCTCACTCATTTGTTAATAACGGCTTACTCGTTAGCCCGCAGCCTTGGCGGAGGCCGATGAAGGGCGACATTTCACTCAGCTGCCGGGATCTCGAGCGTTTCCTCGGGGAAGAGGAAGAGCGGGTGCATGCTCTGCGCGGGGTGTCCCTGAATGTAGAAACCGGAAGCCTGCACGCGGTGGTCGGCCCGTCCGGCTGCGGCAAGAGCACTTTGCTTTACATCCTGGGTCTGCTTGATGTGCCTGACGCCGGTTCGGTGGAAGTTGGCTCGACCCTGATCTCGGGTTTGACTGATGAAGAGCTGGCCCGACGGCGAAACGAACTAATTGGTTTCATTTTCCAATTTCACTTTCTAATGGAGGACTTCACCGCGCACGAAAACGTGATGATCCCGATGCGCCGCCTCGGTCAAATGAGCGATGAGGAAATGGCCGATCGGGCCGCTGATTTATTGAAGGCGGTAGCTCTGGGCAATAAATTGCGACGTCAAAGCCGTCATCTTTCCGGAGGCGAACAACAACGGGTGGCGATCGCCCGCGCCTTGGCGAACGATCCGCAAGTGATTCTGGCGGATGAACCGACGGGAAATCTCGACACCGACAATTCGCAGCGAGCCTTTGAGCTGCTGTCAAACATTGTGCGCGAGCGTGAGAAGGCTCTTTTGCTCGTCACCCACAACCGCTTCATTGCTGACGCCTGTGATTGGGTCCACGAAATGAAAGACGGCCGCATCATCGCCAGCCACCCGCACGGAGAGCGAATTTCAGTGTGACGGCAGGCTTGCGCCACCCGGTTGAAGATAAGCGAGAAGTTTCTCGATGTAATCGGACCAGGAACGGAATTTTCGGGCGCGAGCTTCAGCCGAAAGTCGCGAATATGATTGTCGGTCCTCCAACAAACTCTTAACGCCGTTAGCGAGGGCGGCACTTTGTGTTTGGTCGACAATCAAGCAACCGCCACCACGGGCGATCTCGCCCAAGGCACCGTTTCCGCCGCAAACGCATGGTTTGCCATGCCAGAGACTCTCGGCAATCGGCAGACCGAACCCTTCCATCAATGACGGGTAAACCGTGAAGATGCATTCGCGATAAACCGCGTGCAGCGTCTTATCGTCGACATGCTTTAACCAAAGCAGCGACCGGCCTTTTGATCTCAGTGCCCGAATCTTCCTCGATACGGAAAAATTCCCGGCCCAGGCCCCGACCAGCTTCAATTCAAATTCAAGGCCACTTGCCCATAACCGCTCAGCTGCATCCAAGAGCGCGAGATGATTCTTGCGGGGGACGAACGTGCTAACACAAAGCACAACCTTCGATTTCGCACCAGCATCTGAAGAAACTCGTTCACGATCATCGAATTCCAGGGGCCAGCCTTCGACGAATGTTTCCGGCATCTTACGAATTCCGAATTCCTTCCAAAAGGCAATGAGATCGTCCCGCGACTGCTCCGAAATGCAAATGACACAATCGAACGCGGCCAGCGCTTTCAGATACTCGCGAAACTTCTTCGTGGTTTGCTTTCCATGCATCCCGAGCCGCTCCATCGCAGCATCATGAAAAATGACAACCGACCGGACCCCGGTTTTGCGAATCAGCTCCGGCAGCCGGCGCCGGCGCGAATCCCCGAAATGATCCGGCACAAGAAAAACGTCGCCGGGCGTGACCTCGCTTGAAAGATCGACACGTTTGCGACGAATAAGCCGCCGCAGTTCACCGGGAAGTTTTTCACCACGAAATTCCGGCAGAGCAACGGGGCGGCCGTATCCTTTAAACGGCGTCCTGAGATAAACCGACTCAGTGTTGCCCAGCCGATGGTAAAAATGGCCAAGCCGACTCCAACAAAGCGGTGTAACCGAAACGCGCTGCTCAAGCTCCGCGAAAAGACGCCGGGTCGTCCGCTGCATTCCGGTGTTTCGAGGCGACCGGCAGGAATTGGTTACATCGATAAAGATATTCATGGCCCGGGAACCTGCCAGCACACGAACTGGCCCCGCGTTAGTTCCACCGCCACAGTGGGATAAAGCTCCTTCACCAGCGGAAAGTCACCTGTCGTAGAGACGCCAATCAGCGGAGGCCTGGGCGGATTCGAACGAATCTGGTCGCGAGTCAGCTTGGTTATGTGATACCTGGCGTTGCCGTGAAAGAGATAAAACGAATCCCAGAGTAAATCGTTTCCAGGCTCAATCGCCTTGATCAGAATCGTTTTCGCGCTGGCCTGCTGGAGCTCGCCCAGTTTTGCTGCGACAGCTTTCTCGTCCGCGACATCGCGTCTTCTTTTCACCAGATGAATGTTGGCATGAACGAAACCCGCGGTCAGTAAGACGACCAGGGCCACAATCGCGACAGTGCGAACGGGCGCGGGCCTCCTCAAAAAGCGATAAAGGACAAACGCCAGCAAAAAACAGAGCGAGGGGACGACCGGGATCGCATAACGAATGTGGCGAAAATTCGAAACAATCGCCAGCACGAGGAAGGCGAAAGCGACAAACGCGATTTCGATCACTTGACGCGACGGCCGTATCTTTCTTGAAAACAAAACCACGACGAGGGCGATCAATGAGAGAAAGCCACAAAGACCGCCGGGATGCAGACTCATCGACTTTAGAATTTCAAGATAGGGTCGCCGGCCCAACTCAGTCGGGCCAAGCCAGACAACAACTTCCTGGTGAAACTCCGCCCGTAGCGGCATTTCATATTTAATCAGCTGCAACAATGGCCAGATCGACATCAGCCCAATCGACAGTATCAGGCCCGGAACAAGCCAAACCAGTCCGCGCCGGAGATTCGCGCGCTCGTCCTTGTTCGTTAGCCGAAAGATAAGAATGAGAACCCAAATCAAAAACGGGACCGGCATTTTCTGCAAACTGCCAAGCCAGCACGCGATGGCGACGGCCAGCCACCAGATTGGCTTTTTTCGGGCCAGCTCCGCAAATGCGATTGCCAAAAGCGTGAAAAACGCGAGGCCGATGTCGAGTAGGCCGCGAGCAGCTTCGGTCGAAAAAAGGGGAGACGAAATCAAGATCGCGACCGCGAGTGGCGCCAACCACGGCTCATCCGGCGTGATCAAAAATACAAGCCAGCCAAGAACACCAGCGGTGAGAACGCCATAAAGCAGAGGCCAAATCCGGACAGCGACAGCATGATTTTTAAATCGGGGAAGGGTCAGGCTGGTCAGCCAGTATTGAAGCGGCGGTTTCTCGAACGAATGATCGAAATTGTAATGAACAACCCCGCGCTCACCCGTGATCAACATTTCGCGGCTGCGCTCCGCGGTGAGCAATTCGTCCGTGCTCCACATTGTCCCGTAAGGCATTTCCAATCCGAGCCAGACGGCAAAAATAAAGATAATGAGCGCGGTGACTACAGTCGCGCGGACGCGTTGGCGGTCGGAATCAGCGGTGGCGGCGGGATTGGCATCCATGGCGAAAACAATTCGTGCAACTGACCCTATGGAACTTTAATCTGCGAGTGAAAACAAAATGAAAAGGCTTTTCCTGACTGGTGCCAGTTCCGGCATCGGGCTGGCCATTGCGAAAGCGCTGAACGCGCGCGGGGACGAAGTTTGGGGAACGTCCCGGGACCCTGGTCGTGTCCCCCAACTACCGCGTCTTCACCCTGTGCGACTCGATTTGTCCGATCCCAATTCAATCGACCAATCGTTCAAGACCGCATTGTCCGAGGCGGGACATTTCGACGTGGTAATTAACAATGCGGGCAGCGGTCATTTTGGCGCCGCGGAACACCTGTCGGAAGCGGAGATTCAGAGCCAATTTCAAATTTTGGTGTTCGGCCAGCTTCAATTGATGCGCCTGGCGATGGCCGAGATGCGTGAGCGAGGGCACGGACTAATTATCAACGTCACCTCCCTGGCGTCATCGCTGCCGGTTCCGTTCATGGCGGCTTACAACGCAGCCAAAGCTGCCCTGGCGGCCTACACCATGTCGCTCCAACTCGAACTGCCGGATTCGAATGTGCGCATCGTCGATCTTCAGCCGGCGGATATTTCAACTGGATTCAATGACGCCGTTCCGAAAAATGTCGATCATGACGCGCGCTACCAGGAGCAGGTGGCGAAAACGTGGTCCGCGGTGGAGCGCAATATGAAGAATGCGCCGCCGCCGGAGCTCGTCGCGAAACATGCGCTTCGATTGATCGATTCAACGAACCCGCCACCCCGGATCATCGTCGGTGACGCTTTTCAATCCAAAGTTGCGCCGCTCATTTTTCGTTTTCTGCCGCAGCGGATTCGGGTTTGGGGTCTGAAGATGTATTACGGGATTTGATTCCGGCCCGATTCGGCAAAAAGGAACGGATCCAGACCCGAATCACCGGCAAGGAAAGAATCCGCCGGGAAAAGAATGCGGTCCAACTGTCGCGAAAGTAATTTATCACTTCGGTATTGCTTCGAACCGTGCCGTTCGGTACGTCGCACAGCGCCATCGTACCCTTTTGGGCTCGAGCGGCGCGCATCATCGCCGACCCGGGCACGACAAACTTTTTGACGCCACCTCGATCCAGGCAGCCACTAATCCAGATATCGTCCATGTAGAATGCGCTTTTCGGGGCGCCAGTATAATCCCACAACGTGGAATCGAAGAACCGCGGCTGAACCAGATAGCTTGCAGTGCCGGTAACAACCGCGACTGCTTTCGGCTCGCGAATCTGATTGGCGCGAATAATTTTCGGCAGAAACCAGACAAGGCTATGCGGTATCAATGCGCCACGGAAACAAAGGGCGGCGTCTGGAAGTTGAGCATGGTAATGCAGATATGTTTCCAACGCATCGCTCGGATAGATGCGGTCGTCATCAACAACCATAATCAACGTATCGCCACGACCGGCCGCCAACTCCTCCTGAATAACTGGAATGAACTTGGTTGCCGGTCCCCAGTCCTGCTGGCAGCGCAAAATGCGGACACGCTGAATTTTCTCGAGATAACCCGGCACAACATATTCCTTTTGCTGACGATTCGAAAACGCAGGGACGACAACGACGATTTCGTCTGGGGGGCGCGTCTGTTCCAGCAGACAACGCAGAGTGGGTTCGAGGTTGTCAATCCGATCCGGCAGCGTTGAAAGACAAACGATGACGCGACCTGGGCGCGTTGAGGAGGAATTGGATAACTGCCGCCGAATGAATCGTGCTTGCTGCCGCCCAAAAAGTAGCGAGTAGACAATCTCGGCTGTCCCACTCACCATTTCCTCCGATTTTCGTATGAACCGGCCCATGACCTCTCGGAACTATACCGAAAATATGAAAAAGCCGATTTCCGATGCGGTCGTTCTTATGGCTGGATCCGGTTCGCGGCTCGCCGCAGGCGGCCACGTTTTGCCGAAGCCGCTGATTCAAATCGCAGGCCGCGCGGTTTTTTCCTACCTGATCGACGCTCTGCAACGAGCTGGGATCGAAACGGTCCACGTCGTCACCGGTCGCAACAGCGACACGCTCTTGAAGGGACTCGATCCGTTAATTCCACACGAAATAAAACTGCACCCGATTCACAACCCCGAGTGGCAAAAACAAAATGGGATTTCAGTTTTGGCCGCGAGATCGCATGTCCCGACGCCTTTTTTTTTGACCATGGGCGACCATTTGTTCCAACCATCGATTATCGAAATTCTGCTGCGCGAAGCGATATTGACCGAATTCAATGTGGCGATCGATCGGAAATTAAATTCCATTTTCGATCTCGAAGACGCGATGAAAGTGCAAACCTCGGGCGACCGCATCGTAAAAATCGGAAAAGATTTACGTAGTTACGACGCCATCGACACCGGTGCCTTTGTCTGCCCGCCCAGTTTTTTCGATTACCTCGAGCGCGCCAAGCGGGGCGGTGATTGCAGTCTGGCTGATGGCGTAGCCGCGATGATCAACGACCGAAAGGTTCTCCCCATCGATATCGGGGAGGCCTGGTGGCAGGACATCGACACGCCCGAAATGTTGGCGGCAGCTAAAAAAACCCTCGGCGGATCACACCAACTTCCGATACCCGGTCCGGCCGCGCCACGAAAGAATTAAGGTTCCGACAGCGTAAAAAAACAGAAGATGCAAAACCCAACGGGCCAGTCCCGCCGCAATCGCAACCAGAAAAATAAAGAACGCCACGTCTCTTTTTGTTAATTCGAATCCCAACGAGGTCAAACGATCACCGAAAAATCGGCCGCCTGAGCGCCGCAACCGATCGTCATCCTGTGTGAAAACCACTGCCGCGGGTCCGCGGCGAAGAAGATCGAGAACGTGGTCTGGTCCTAGCCGTAAACCAATAAACACGCACGCCAGAACGCCTTCGCTTAGAAAGGCCCACTGGCCAGCGGAGCCCTGATGAGGACTGCGGAACAGACCAAACCCGAGCCCGATCGAAAATAGCAAGAGTGCGATCAAATCTCCAATCGCATCGATACCGGGCCCTTTCTCAGAATCCAAATATTTCGCGCGCGCGATTTCCCCGTCGCAGCCATCGAGAATGCTGTGGACGTTAAACAGGAGGGCGCCGACAACGAATCCGAAATAGCTACCGCGGATGAGGAACAGAAAACCGATCACCGGAAAAGCGGTGATCAAGATTGTCCAGAAGTTTGGCGTAATCGGCGTTTTAACAAGGAACTGACTGACCGCCCGGGAAATCGGACGATTCAGATAACGCGATACGAAACCGTCTCGCGATTTGCCACTTCCCCGGAGGAGCCAACGTTCCGCGGATGGAATTTCCCTGGAATTGACAAGGTATTGCCAGCCATCACTGTCAAAATGAACGGGCGAAACTTCAATCTGTTGCCAAAGTTTCGTCCAAACAGCCGACTCATCGCCAAGCCCCGGATCGAACTCGAGCGAAATCGCCTCGCGCAGTAATTGCTCGACCCCGGTCCGTTTCACCAATAAGCGGGTATTAAGCAAACGCTGGCTCGCCCCTACGCTGATACCCTCGACAAACTGGCAGCGGGTCAATCGCGGATGATCAGGTTGCCAGCGTTCGGCGACCGCGATCCCCGGTTGCCAGAAAATCACAATCTCGATTTTGCGCTGGCTTGAAATCGAACGAGCGAATTCATCCATTGCCAGGGTCAGACGATCGAGCTGGCGCAGCCCGGCGACTTCCCAATTGGCCGATTCGTCTGCCAGAATAATGACACGATCGAAACTCGGGATCATGAATGAATTGGCCGGCGATAAATCCGATAGGTCTTGTAACGCTTCGCGCCCATCGCTTCGATGAAGCGATTCACCATCACGTTGTCCTCCAGCGTCATGCTGAGTTCACCGGTAAATCCGAGTGAAAAAGCCTTATCCATTAACCGGAGGACAAGCATCTCGGCGATGCCGGCTCGGCGATAATCTTTAACCACGCCGAGCGCAATCAGCCGCCCGGTCCGGGCCTTCTTGAGATGATAAAGCAATTTCAGCAACCCAATTGGCAAACCAAATGTGGTTAGGCGACCATTTATCTTCCGCAAAGCCACGTTGACATCCGGCACACCAATTACGAACCCAATCGGGCGGTCGCCAACTTCCGCGATGAGAGTCGCGTCCGGCACGATCAATGGCTTGAGTTCGTGTGCCATGTGTTCGGCTTCGGCTTCGGTGAATGGGACGAATCCCCAATTTTTTTCCCAAGCCTGGTTGTAAACGTCCCGGATCCGCTGCCCCTCGGCGGCAATCTGCTTCAGATCGATCGAACGGATCGTGACTTTCTCCTTGCGCGCGCGCGCTTCCGCGATTTTTCGCAGCCGCGCCGCTGGCTCGGGGTATTCCGAGAACCACCAGGCATACCAGTCTTTCGCTTTGGAAAATCCGCAGCCTTCAATCAAAGGCCCGTAATACGGCGGATTGTGCGAGGTTAATAGGGTTGGTGGATACTGGAATCCGTCGATCAGGAGACCACAGACATAGTTGGTGGAATAATCGATTGGGCCCAGCACCTCGTTTCGGCCTTTTTCCCGAAGCCAGCCGCTGGCTGCTTGAAATAAAGCCTCGGCCACGTCGTGATCATCGATCGATTCGAACAAACCAAAGCAACCGACATTCGTTTCGTGAAGCGCGTTATAATTCGGGTCGTCGCTGGCCATGATCCGGCCGACAATTTTCCCATCCCGTCTGGCGAGAAATAATGCAGCGTCGCCGTGGCCATAAAACGGATGCTTCTCTCGATTGAGAAAGCCTTTCCGCTCGAGGATCAACGGCGGCACCCAGGCCGGATCGTTCCGATAAATTTGCCATTGAAATTTTATGAACGCATTGCGGTCGGCGGCCGAGTCGACCTGTGAAACTTGAACAGACATTAACTGACTGCAGTGGCCGCTTTCGGCTGGATGATGTCTTCGACTAACGACTGCGACATATTCTCCTGGCGGACAATCAGAAAGAGAAGCAGCAGATTTAGAACGCTGACTTCGAGCCAGAAAAACAACGACGGCCGATCGATGATCAGGAAAAGGAAAAGAAAGAACATCCGGGTATTTGTCATCAACAATCCCCACCACCGCAACATTGGCCGCGCATTTTCCCGATAATGCCGACGCAAATCCGCTGGCACCTCCGCCGGAAATTCATGTTCGGCGACGTCACGCAAACGACGCAGCCGTGGCGAGAGGACCTCCTGTTGCCAGGTAAAGTTGATGTAAAGGGCAAGCAGGAACTTCTGCCACGGATCCGTTAGCCAACGCAAAGTCCTGAACTCACACCGCAAGGCGGCAGACGAATCCCAATCCGCGCGAGAGCGACCCTTAACAAAAAACAAATAGGCGTTTCGAAAGTAATCCGCGGACGCCCCCTGGGCAGCGTGACTAAGTCCAGCGGCGAGGACGAGGACGGCAATAGACGGTGATGCACCTTCGGCCAGGCAACGCAATCCGAGATGCACATAGATGCTCAGGAAAATCAGATGATCGAATAGACTATCGATCACTCTCCCGGTTCGGCTTTTTCGATTTAGCAACCGAGCGAGCTGGCCGTCCGCATTATCGAGCAAATTGGCAAAAACATGAAGGACCATCCCGATAATGTTGATGCGCAAGTCCCGATAGAAATACAAATGGCCGGCGAATATCCCGCAAATCCCGCCGAACACAGTTACCGTGACCGGCGTCAGTTTTAGTCGGGCACAGAACCGGGCTAACTGAAACGCAACCCGGCGATAGAATAATAGGTCGAGAACCCCCTCAACGTCACGGGCCTTGTAAGTGTCCTCCAAGGCAGAAGTTGTCAATTGAAGCTGCTCGGACATTCGAAAAGCCGCCGCCAGTCGCCTCACGCGCTCTTCAGGGCAGCCGGAGCCAGAGTATCCGCAAGGATATTCAATGCTTCGTCGAGATCGGCACGGGTATGTTTTGCGGTAACGCACGCGCGGAAACACACACGATTAAGCGGGACCGCCGGATAATCGACAGGAGCGACCCACAACCCGCGACGCCTCAACTCATGCCCGACCTGGTACAATCGGCCACGGTCTCCAATCACGATCGGCATGATATAAGTAGTGGAACTTCCGGTATCAATCTCCAGACTGCGGAGTTGAGAATGAAAATATTCAGCATTCTCCCAAAGTTGTTTTCGTAATTCTGTCTGGCGCCGGCCGATTTCCAGGGCTTTCAGAATCGCAGCCACGACCACTGGCGGCAATGCACAGGAATAAACGTAGGGATGGGCGTAAAAGCGGAGGTACTGAATTGTTTCCCTTGAGCCTGCCACAAATCCGCCGAGGGCGCCGAAGGCTTTTGAAAATGTGCCGTAGATCAATGGAATGCGGTCCTCTACTCCAAACTTTTCCGCCGCGCCTCGGCCGTTCTCTCCACAGGCGAGCATCGAGTGGGCTTCGTCCACGAACACACTCGCGCCATGAGACTGCGCAATGTCCATCAGTTCCTTGAGATTACCGAAATCACCGTCCATGGAATAAATGCCTTCGAGAATCACCAGTCGTCGTCGTCCTTGATGACGACTGAGCGCGACATCCAGGGAAGCGGGGTCGTTGTGCTCGAACTTCTCGGTCCGGCAGCGTGATAAAATTGCGCCGTCGCGCAAACTCAGGTGCGATCGATTGTCGAGGATCGCGACATCGGATTTGCGAAGAAGCCCGGAGATCGTGCCAAGCGCGCCGCCAAAGCCGCTATTGAAAAGCATGGCGTCTTCGCGACCTAAAAACTCTGCGACGGCCCGCTCCAGCTCGCGATGAAGATCGGTCATCCCGGACAACATCGGGGCGCCGCAGGCGCCGACCCCGTATTCGCGCAAGCCATCATGGGCCGCGGCGACTACATCGGGATGATTTGCGAGACCGAGGTAGTTATACGAACAAAGGTTGATAACCGACTGCGGTTTACCGTCGTATTCGATCGTGGTGCGCGCGTCGGCTGTGGAAAGCATTTGCGGCTCATATAATTCACTGGCTCGCCCGCTATCGCGCACCCATTTGGAAAACGTGGGCGGAGCCTGGAGAGGATCCTGCGTTTCTTTCGCCAGGAAGTTGCTGAGACTGAGTTTGAACGGATCTTCGTCCATTGCCTTATGTAGCGCCCCGTCGGGAAGCCCGTAGCCGGTCCCCCGCAGAGTTGCATATCGGGGCAACTACTCTAGCGAGTCTGGCCTCAAGGACAACCTTTAAGTGAGGCTCCCCGGTCGAGGCGTTGGCGGAGAAATTTGGGCTATTTTCGGGTCGTCTTGAAGACGTAATCCCAAAGAGGCGAACTTACCCCGTAGCCGGCGTGATCGTCCTGATAATGGTGCCGCAGGTGATACTGTTTCAGCCACCTCCAGACTCCGCGCTTCATGGAAAAATGGTGGGTCGCGTAATGGATTGTGTCGTAACAAACATAACCAAACCCGAAGCCGGCCAGCGCGGCCGGGGCGAACCGGCCCAGAGTGAGGATAAACACGACATAGAAAACCACCGCCAACGGCACGCTGATTATCGGCGGCATAACCAATCGGGTCGCATCATTGGGATAATCATGATGCACTCCATGCATGATGAAGTGAAGCATCTTGCCCACGCGCGTTTTCGGTTCGTAGTGAAAAACGTAGCGATGAATGACGTATTCCAGGAGTGTCCAGGTCAGGACGCCGATCACGAAAAATCCGAGCACGGTCAGGAACGACAAACCTTTCCGCACGAACGCGAGGTAAAGCATTAAGGCAATAATCGGCCCGTAAAGAATTAGCGGGGTCGCAGGATGCACATGGGAAAAAAATTCCATGAAGTTGCTCTCAAACATCCGGACCGTTTGGTTTTTGTTAGAAACGAACAACTTCTCCATGACGGTGTTAAGCCTTAACAACTTCCGGCTCAGAATAGAGGGTATCGGCATTCGACGGACTGACTGCGACAATGTTCCGGCTCGCGGCTGATTCCCTGGTTCGTTCGATCCTCGAAAACAGAGTGTAGCGCTTGTCGAAAATGAATTGGAAAAGGAGACGGGTCCACGAGGAATGGAACTTGAGATTATCGTAAAACTCCGGCGCCATTGCCTTGAGTTTCGGTAAATTATTCCAGGGAATAGACGGCAGATCGTGGTGTTCGTTGTGGTAACCCATGTTCAGGCACAACCGATTGATCGGGCCGTAGTAACTGTAAGTCTCCTGATTGGGATCGTTTGTATAATGCTCCTGGACCCAGCGCGCGCCTACCGGGTGCAGACCGATCGAAAAGAAAAACGAAAATGCGAGGTAGAGAAATCCTGCCCACCCGCAGAAATATACCACGGCCACATCGTAGGCCGCCGCGCAAACAAGATTAAGAACGAACCACCGGTCGCGCATGGTAATCGCCTTTAGGCGGGGGGGCCGGGTGAGCTGGAAAAAAGGAAAGAGCATCAACCAAAGCGCTTTTCGGTACCAAACATTGCCAACCAGCCGCGCTTCCCAATGATTGGCGAGGTCGGCGTCGTGCTCGTAATCGCCCTGGTGGGAATGATGTTTTAAATGATAAACCCGGAACCCCATCGCTCCCGGCGCGAGATTGGGCAGGTCCGCCAGGATCGCGACGAAAATATTCCAGCTCCTTCGCCGAAAGATGAGGTTATGCGTTGCATCGTGGATGATGACGTAGTTGGCGTGGTTGGCGAAGGCGCCGACGAAGTAGGCGACAAAAAAACTGAGCCACCAATAATGAAAACCGAGCCGGCCCATCAAGTCAGCGATTGATGTTTGTAAGACGACAATCCCAAGCGCGATCGCAGCCGTCCAGCGATTGCGCACCATTAGCTGGCGTATTTCGGGGTGAGCCTTGATTAGTGCCCGGGCCCGCCCCGGATGGGGCTGATCGATTTCAGATTGGTAAAAAGCGTCGCGCATTGAGCTTGAGGGAGTCTAATGGAATCCCGAACTCCTTTCAACGCTTTGACCGCGCCGGACTAACGCCAAAAACGGAGGAGCCACGGCTTGATCACCGACTCAAAGATTATCTGACGAGACATTTTGGACTGCCCTTGGCGCCGGTCGACAAAGGTGATTGGGACTTCGGCGATCCGGAGGCCCGCTCGGTGGGCGCGAAAGGTCGTCTCGACCAAAAAAGCGTAGCCTTCCGCCGCGTTCGGGATTTCGAGGAGAATTTCCAGAGCGCGACGAGTGTAACAACGAAACCCGCTCGTGCTGTCGAAGACTTTTAAACCGGTAATCGCGCGAACGTATCGATTAGCAAATCGGCTCATCAATCGACGACGCCACGGCCAGTTGGCAACGCTGCCGCCAACGCAGTAACGCGATCCGATGACGACATCCGCGCCCCGCGTGGCTTCAATTAATTGAGGCAGGATAACCGGATCGTGCGAAAAGTCGGCGTCAAGTTGGACTAACCGGCCGTATTCGCGGTCAACCGCCGTTCGATAACCTTCGAGGAGGCTGCGCCCATAACCGCGGTCCGATTTCCGGCGAAGAACGGCAAAGCGTGGATGGACCGCAAACAATTCTTCGGCGTGATCAGCGGTTTGGTCCGGCGAATTGTCGTCGATCAGCAAGACATCGGCGTTCGGCGCGACATTCAATAGCTGTGGAATGAGGGCGGCGACATTTTCCCGTTCGTTGTAGGTCGGGACAACAATGAGCGTGCGATCAGCCTCCATTAGTCCTGGGGGCAAACCTATACTTCATTCCCTTGAGCTGGAGGAAGTCTTATCTTTGGACGCATTAGTACCGCAGCTCGATGGCTGCATTGACGCCAAGGGCATCAGCCCCATAGTCGCGAGCCGCAAAGAAGCCGGTGGAGAGGTGTTGATCCAACGCCCCAACCGCGACACTCCAACGAGAATTTACTTCGTAGCGCAATCCGGCGCCCAATAGGTAGCTCAGCGTCGCGTCAGATTGCATAGACTTGTAGATCTTTCGCGAATCGGACTTTCCAATCCCTCCACGAAGCTCGAGGTATGGAATTAACCGCGCTCCGGGCTGAACGAAATTATATCGGAAGCCTCCGGCCGCGCCGACGAAATACGATTCGGGCCCGTGGACGATCGCTGTGGCGATAGGGCCGATACTAACTTCAAGATTGCCGCGGAGGAACAGTGGCCCGGCCGCCTCAGTCAAGCGATAGCGCGCGGAAAGAATCTCAGTAAGGAATTTGTAATTTCGGAAGTTCTTTTTGTGCGGGTGCAGAGCTGCAACAAACCATGGGCTTTCAATGTTTTCGAAAGCGTATATGGACTCGATGCTGAACGACCACCTGGTCCATTCTTTCGGACGCCCGTCGCAGGTATCTATTGAAAGCTTGTCCGAATTCTCATCAAGTGTTCCCACGGCAGTGCCTTTGGGCGTGGGGCTCGTGCTCGACTGCGAGAATGCAAGATGCGACCAACCAATCAGCAAGGCGGCAGTAAGGGACAAATTGCGGAGTTTGCTAACGAACATACGGCTCTCTTTCCCGAATGTTTTTCCCGTGCGAGCCTGCTCGCAGTGGTCTCAAAATTTCGTTCGCGCAGTGATAAGCAAAACCGCGAAGCTACACGAGTCTTTTCGTGTCCTCAGGCAAAGCGTGCATTCATCTATGGAAATAAGCTGGCGACCCTAACGGGATTCGAACCCGTGTTACCGCCGTGAAAGGGCGATGTCCTAGGCCTCTGGACGATAGGGTCAATGAAGCTGCCCAATATTCCATTCGTTGGCGACAAGGCAACCTGCCCTGATTGCTATTGAGCTTTGGTAAGATGGAGGACCTTTCGGGCGGTGCGCGCAGTTGCTCCCCGATGGATTTCCAAAACTTGGCGGGCGTTGGCCACGATTTTTTCTCGCTCGTCCGGATTGGCCAGGAGATGGGCCATGGCTCGCCGCAGTTCCGTTGCGGAATTGATTTGAACCGCGCCGCCGCGGCTCACCAGCGAGCTCGCCAGCGGTCCAAAGTTCTCCATGTGTGGACCGAACAATACCGGTTTGCCAGCCAGGATCGCCTCGGCGGGATTTTGTCCTCCGTGCGCCAGCAAACTTTTGCCAACGAACACGATGGTGGCAGCTGCATACCAATGCCGCAATTCACCGGTCGTATCGATCAGCAGACAATTCAGAAACGGATCGACCGCCGGCGGCTGGCTCCGCCGCGCGATTTGGAATTCCATTTCTTTAAGCTCCCGCTCGACATCGCCCGTCCGCTCGGTATGGCGTGGCGCCATCACGAGGAGGAGGTCGACGAAATCGCGCCGCAGGGCGCGAAATACCTCACCCAGAATTTTCTCTTCACCGGCGTGAGTGCTGCCACCGAAGATCACGGTGCGATTTTCGACCCCGAACCCCGCAAGAACGGTGCGGGCCAGTTGCGGATCGATGGGCATGTCCTCAGGATCATACTTGATGCTGCCGACGTGGATGATCCTTGCCCCGTCGACCCCGAGCGCCTTCCATTTCTCAACGTCGTCCGCGTTTTGAACACAAACCAAATCGAGCAGCTCGAAAGTTGGAGCGATCAACCGTCGAAACATTCGGAATCTTTTCTCCGAACGGGGCGACAACCGGGCGTTGACCAGCGCGATCGGAATCTTTCGGTCTTTCGCTTCGGCCACCATGTTTGGCCACACTTCGGCTTCAACCAGAAGAATCTTTGTTGGCCTGATCGCCTCGAACGCTGCCCGCATGATCGGCCAAAAATCGAGCGGACTGTACATCACATCGATCCAGTCCGTGGCATTATGATTAGCGAAGGCAAAGCCGGTGGTTGTGGTCGTCGTCAGCACAAAATGCTGGTCCGGTTCCAGCGTTCGCATCTGCTCCGCCAGCTTCAGCGCAATCATCACTTCGCCGACACTGACTGCGTGCAGCCAGATTGGTTTCTTCCAGTAAAGCCGCGCCCGCAAATGCCGATCGTAAATCCCAAGGCGCTCCCCGAACTTCTCCCGGTAACCGCCGCGCCGGAACATCTTGACCAGGTATCCGGGTAAAAAGAGGAAGAGCCCGATCGGCCAAAGCAGATTGTAGATAAAACGAATCACTAAATTGGAGATTGCGGATTGCGGATTCCGGAAAGGAAAAGGACTTCGGTGGAACCGTAAGTCTTCCTCCGGATCAATTGCCAAGAGTTAGTTGGCGGAATCTTTTCACTGGGTCGTTTTTCGAGCACAAAAATCCCGTCCGGCTCGATGAGTGCCGGCAATGTCGGGTTGCTCAAAAGTTTGTCGGTAAAACGCTCACCGGATTCCATTTTCTCGTAAGGCGGATCGGCAAAGATAAGCCGAAATCTTCCGCCATCGCCGGAGGCATTTTTCAGAAACCGAAAGACGTCGGCATTACGAACTCGCCCCGGAAGATTCGTTTTCCCGAGGTTTTTCTCGATTGCGGCCATTGACTGCCGATCTTCGTCGACAAAAAGGGCGGATTCGGCGCCGCGACTAAGGGCCTCGATACCAAGCGCACCGGTACCGGCGAACAAGTCCAGGACCCGAGCCCCAATTACCACGTCTCCAAGACTGGAAAAAATGGCCGCTTTCACCCGATCCATGGTTGGCCGAACACCGGTTTTCGGTGAAATAAGTTGAATGCCGCCGGCGCGGCCGGCGATTACTCTCATGGCGAACCGCCGGGGCCAGGCGTGAGCGTTGGCGAAGTTTGATCGGGCGCTGGCGGTGCCGGCGTCTCCTGATTGGCCTTCACTCCCTTTTTCTTTTTCGGTTTATCGCTTTTCCCGCCGCCAAAGAAACTGTTGACCAGGTCCTTTAGATCGTGTCCGACCACTTTTTCAATCAAGTTCGTTTTCGGTCGGTCCAGTGTTCCGGTGACTTCGAAATCAACCGCCCAATATCCGGGGTCGTCGGTAGGCTGAAAGTTTGCTCGCATCGGTTTAAATAACTGCGATCGAATTTTCTCGTTGATAGCGAGGCGCGATTTTAGACGCAGTTTCCCGCGAAAACTAATCGTTCCAGTCGCGGAAAGTCTGATATTTGCGGATCGCAAATTAAGTTGATCCACGTTCACAACACCCGGAGACAGACGGTATTTGGCATCAGCCTGTTCCAGGTGCAGCTGGGTCAACTCTTCGATTTGAAAAATCTGACCTAACGCAACCAGCAGATCGTATTGTCGCAACTGGCCGTCGTGCAAGACAACTTCCCCGGCGCCGGTCAGCGCATCCGGATCCGTTGTTTTTCCGTCGGCCTCAAGCGTGCCTTCAAGTTTTCCCTGAAGAACGCCGCTTGGACCTCCCGCTTCGGCGATAACCTGGTCCGCCTGAACGCCGCGAAATTTCATCTCGACGTGAAAAGGCGACTCATCGCTTTCCGGTTGAATCGAAAATTTACCTGAAATGTCGCCACTGCCGACGTGAGCTGAAATTTGGGCGAGATTCAGCCCGTCGGCGTCATACCGCACCGGCGATTTCAACTGCTCCAGGAAAAACCGGTCGCGCAAGGAGACTTTAACAACCCGCGCATTTCCATGTAGCGCGGAAGCGTTGGTCACGCTTGCTCGAAATCCGACGCCTTCGAAATTCGCGACCAGCCCATTGGAACGATCAAGAAATCGAAAATTTCCGTCGACCAGACTGATCTTGTGGATTTCCGATGCGAACTCGGCGGCTGATTTCAATTTACTCTCAGGCCGAACCTTTAACGGAATGGTCGAGGAGGGCGAGGCGGATTCAACCGGTTGCGATTCGCCTACCTTTTCTTGAGGAGGAGCGGCTTCGGGAGCGGGAGTTTCGGTGCTCTTCCTTTCCGGATGTCGTTCCACTCGCAAATCCGGCAATTTCCATTTCCCGGCCGAATTCTGTGGCCAGACTACGTTGGGCCTGACCAACGAAACTTCTTTGAAGACCAATCGATTAGAAAACAGAGAGAAGAACGAGATTCGCAGCCCGAAATTTTCGGCCTCCAAGAAATTTGCGCCAGCTTCCGGCCCTTGAGCGATCTTAATACCACTTAGTTTTACCCCGCTCCAGGGCGTTACACTTACTCGTCCAATATTCAAATTTGCGCCGAAGCGCTGTCGGAGTTCGCGCTGAATCCGGGCTTGTGTCCCTTGCGATTGCACATACAAGTTCACCGCAAGCAGGGCCACCGTCCCCAGGATCAGCAGTCCCCCAATTAGAATCAGGATCAGGCGGCCCAGTTTTTGCACCGGAAGACGTTACGCAGCGCATGTTTGAAGAAAAGATGAAAGCAGGACAGCCGGGATGAGCCGGACGCTCATTATCTTGAATCCGGCGGCGCGCAGCGAGCGAGCGCAGCGTTTCCGGTCCCGCGTCGAATCGCTTGCCCAAAACTGTGTCGTATGCGCCACAACCCATATCGGCGAAGCCGAATCAATGGCCCGACGCGGGGTCCATGAAGGGTTCGAGAAAATAGTGGCCGCGGGAGGAGATGGCACAATCAACGAAGTCGTTAACGGCCTGGCCGGTTCCCGAGCCACTCTCGGTTTGCTGCCGATTGGGACAATGAACGTTTTTGCAACCGAGCTTGGCCTCCCGGTGCACGATCTCGAAGGCTGCTGGAATATCGTGCAAGGCCAGCATACCCGGACGGTCGATCTCCCGAAAGCCAACCAAAAATTCTTTGTTCAACTGGCGGGCGTCGGACTTGATGCCCAGGTGGTAAAAGAGACCAGCAGCCAGCTGAAGCGCAACTTTGGACCCCTGAGTTATCTGGTCTCCGCCGCGCAAATTGCCGCGCGCCAACCGCCGCGGTTATTCATTCAATCGGAAGACGCATTGATTGACGAAGGGTCGTTCGTTCTTGTGGGAAACGGGCGTTTGTACGGCGGTCCGTTTCCATTCTTCAAACACGCCGCGCTCGATGACGGCCTTTTCGATGTAGTTGTGTTCAAGCGCCTGGGTTACCTTGAAATCATCAAGTACCTCCAGGACGTCGTATTCAGCTCCGAAATCCGAGTGCCCGAAGTCGAATATTTCCAGACCCGCCAGCTCCGCGTGGAAAGCGATCAAACTGTGCCGGTCGAGCTCGACGGCGAATTAGTGGGAAATTGCCCGGTAGAATTTTCCCTGCAACAGCGGTTCCTCCGCGTTCTCACCCCTTAGCAGGCTGAGATCGTCAATTCTGCTGACAATGAAATCGCATTGCGATACCCTCTTCGGGTGCGGTTGTCGCGGGATAAACGATCGGCCATCGGGCGGCCATGGTCGCAAAAGAGGCGCCTTGTTTTACTGACTCTGGTCAGTGTGAGTGCCGGAGCATTCGTGTTCCAATTATTTCTGGAGACGGCGCAACCTGGATTCGTTCGGGACTATCTCGCCTTGAGTAATCGCGGGCTTCTCGATGCATATTCGTGGCAATTCATCACTGCGCCGCTCCTTCATGGAAATCCGTGGCATTTTCTCGGGAACATTCTCGTCCTCTATTTTCTCGGCCGCGACATCGAATCGATTCTGGGACAACGACATTTTTTTTATTTGTTTCTCACGGGCGCTTTTGCCGGTGAGCTAGGGCATTTGTTCCTGATGCCGCCGGAAACGGCTTTGTATGGAGCCAGCGGCGGAATTGCCGCTGTCCTCATTGCCTACGCCACGATCCTGCCAGAGCTAGAGCTGGTCACCTGCCAATCCCGATTTTTGACAGTGCGCGTTAAGGCGAAACACCTCGCCGTCGCAGTGATGTTTTTGAGCGTGGTAATGGTGGTGGTAGACCGCCACGGCGCGCTGACCCACAGCGCGATACCGGGAGGAGTGGTTGCAGGCTGGCTCTACGTTCATCTTCTGGGATTTGGCCATCCATCATGGTTTGAGAGAAAGTTGTGGCAACGCCGCGCTGTGGCCCGGCGGATTGATCGAATGAGTTTCGACGAATTCGTCGAGATTGAAGTTGATCCCCTGCTGGACAAGATTTCCCGCGACGGAATCGGCAGTCTGAGTCGAGCCGAGCGACGCATCCTGGCTCGGGTCGGCCAAAAAGCCGGCTGATTGTTCGCGGGAATCCTGCAGCGCGATCGATTAGAAATTGCCCCGGTTTCGCGGCATCTTCCGCGTAATGGAAAGCACTGACTGGATCGGAAAGAAGACGGCCGGATCGTTCCATCCCGCGCAGGTCAAGGCGGCGCTGATCCAAATAAACGAAGTCTGGCCGGCGGATTATCCTCCGCTGCGGGCGCTCGTCGAAAATTTTCCGCCCGGAGAAAAAGCTCTACTCCATCTTCTTGCCTTCTCCAGCATCTCGGTAACCCGCATCGTCCGTTATCCCGAGCTGTTAGTCTGGCTTGCCGAGCCTGAAACTTGCACTCGTGGGCGAGGCCGCGCCGAAATGACGGGCGCTCTTGACGGACTCGCTAATGAAAATATTTCGGCGGACAACTTTCGGGCTTTGCGGCGCTGGAAAAGCCAGGAGATGACCCGGATCGCCCTGCGGGAAGTGACAAACGCGGCCGATCTCGAAGAAACAACTGCCGAATTGTCACAAGTTGCCGAGATTTGCATTGGCGAAGTGTTCGCTCACTGGAATTCCAGACTGCGTGAATCGGCCGGCTCGCCGGCTGCCGAGTTCGCAGTCCTGGCCCTGGGAAAGTTGGGGGGACGCGAATTAAACCACAGCTCCGACGTCGATTTGATCTTTCTCTACACTGAAGAAGGCGAAATTTCGCCACGGCTGTCAAATCATCAATGGTTCAACCGATTGGCCGAGAAAATCCTGGAAACATTTACGACACCCCACGCCGAAGGGGGCCTCTTCCGAGTCGATCTTCGACTGCGCCCAGAAGGATCGGCCGGTCCGCTCGCACGCTCTCTCGAAAGCATGGAAAATTATTACGCGGGATTCGGTGAAACCTGGGAGCGTATCGCCTTGATCAAAGCGCGGGGCATCGCCGGCAGTCGTGAGCTCGCCTATGAATTCCTGCGTCAACATCAACCGTTCGTCTATCCGCGCAGTCCTACACCGGACCTGCTTAACGAAATTGCCGGTATCAAGCGCCGGATCGAACACGATGCCGCCGAAGATCTGGAGCGGGATGTCAAACTCGGCCGGGGCGGAATTCGTGAAATTGAGTTCGTGGTCCAGACCCTCCAATTCATTCATGGCGGCCGTCATGCCTTTCTCCAGGAGACAAATACCCTGCGCGCGTTGGCAGAATTGGGCCGGCTTGAGCTCATTGAGCACGCCGAAGTCCTCGATCTCGACCGGGCCTATCGCTTCCTTCGCCGGGTCGAGCACCGTTTGCAAATCGAAGCGGAACACCAAACCCATACCGTACCACGCGATTCGTCTGCGGTGGAAATGCTGGCCCACAGTCTCGGTTTTGAATCGAGTAGAAAGTTCAACGCGCAGTTGCGAGATACAATGCACAGAGTCCGATCGGTTTTTGATCGGGTTATCAGCGCCCGCTCCCCGGAAACCGCGCAACTCGATTTAACAGACTTTAAAGATGAAAAGGCCGCCGTCCGATCGCTAAGCGATTTGTTAAAACCAACTTCGGCATCGCACATCGCCCCGCGGACAAAGCAAATTTTTGCAAAACTACGGCCTGCGCTGCTTGCTCAAATCGGAAAAACGGCCGACCCGGATGCGACTCTGAACCAATTCGTTCGCTTCGTACAGGCCTATGGTTTGCGAGGCTTACTTTTTGAATTACTCGCCACTAATCCAACGTTGCTTGAACTTGTAACGAAGACTTTTGATCGAAGTCGATTTGCCGCCGACTTGTTGATTCGCCGGCCCCAGCTGCTTGAGGAAATCACCCGGGACAAGAGCTTTAACCGTCCACGTTCCATTGCGGAACATTTTGCTCGGCTTCGCTCCTTCGGAGCCACCGCGATCAATTTGGAGCCCGTCCGGGCCTACCGGCAACGGCAGACCTTGCGAATCATCATGCGTGACGTTCTCGGCGTCGCTAAATCGTCCACAATATTCTCGGAACTATCCGATCTGGCCGAAGCGTGCGTCTGTTTCACAAACCAACTCCTCGGCGGGGACGATCTGACCATTATCGCGTTGGGGAAATTTGGCGGACGCGAATTAAATTACGGGGCGGACCTCGATATAATTTTTATCGGTGACGATAGTCGCCCGGCCCAAAACTTGATCACCGCTGTTACCCAGCCCAGCGCGGAAGGAATGATTGCGTCGCTGGATGCACGCCTCCGCCCTGATGGCGAGAAAGGCGCGCTGGTTGCGCCGCTGGCTGCATATGAATCGTATTATCGAGAGCGAGCTCAGTTATGGGAAATCCAGGCCCTGACCCGAGCACGGCCGATTACCGGGCCGTCGCAGGGCGCGTATCTCGAGAACATCCGACCGATTTGGCACAAGGTCGGCCAACAATCCGATCTCTTCCCGAAGATTGACGGGATGCTTGAGCGGATTCATCGCGAGCGTGGAAGCAGCTCCGGATTTCTCGACTTCAAAACCGGAATTGGCGGAATGATTGAAGCCGAATTTCTAGTTCAGGCTTTGCAAATGCGGAGTGGGATTTGGGAGACCAACTTCGAATCGGCAGTTGGGCGTTTAGTTGAGGATGGCGCGATCTCGACGGTCGATGCTCGCCGACTTATCGAGAGTTACAATTTCCTCCGGAGCATCGAAACAGCTCTGCGTCGATTTGAAAACAAGAATGTCGCGGGCTTACCCGCGGCCCCGGAAGAGCAGGCAAAATTATCGAAATGGCTCGGCTACAAAGCAGCCGACACTTTTGGAAGTGAATACGACGCGGTACGCCAGACGATTCACGCGCTCTATGAGCGGTACCTCAAATCGTAAATCAATTAAACGCTCACCAGCAACTTTGCGAGCTCGCGCAGGATCAAGAACGTTGCAACCATTCCGCCCAGAATGACGAGGATCACCACTCCGAAAATCAAGATGACGAAAATCTTGTCCCCTTTGGTGGAGCGATGCGGCGTATCGAGATGTGCCCGAATCAATTCGTAATTGCGGGTATTGGCGGTGAACCAGAACGCGAAAACCGAGCCGACAACTGGAACGATTCCCACAAGCTCGTTGATCAGAACGTTGAGGGCCATGCGACTGAGTAAAATCTTGGGCACGCCGCGCCGAATGCCGTAGGCCAGGACCGACACGGAAACCAGGGCGGCGGCAATATCGCCAAATCCAGGAATAAGATCGATAATGGGATTTAGCCCGAGCTGTTTCTTCAATCCAGGAATCCGGATTAACCGGTCCATCAGGACCGAGACGAATTTGAACACAGATTCGAGGGAACTGCGCCGCTGCCGTTGTTCCTCCGGAGGAAGCAACTCCCATTCAACGTCCGCCGCCTTGTTCATACTGTTGGGTGCCGTAACAATTAACCCCCGCTCTGGCCAGAGGTCACGCGAGAGTTCCTTCCAGCCGGCTAATTTCGAGGAAACGCCGGCCCGCGCATGGATAAAACGCGCGAACAACAGCTCCGACCCGAGCTCGCAGCGTCTCAGCCCGGAATCTCTTTCAACATCTGCACGTTCGTCGGAAACTTTTTCACGAACATCAGCAGGCGTTGAATCGCCTCTTCCGGCTTATGGCCGGCAAGGCCGCGTCGAATCAAATTGATCTTTTCGAGCTCCCACGGCTGCAGAAGCAACTCTTCCCGCCGCGTTCCGGAAAGGAAGATGTCGATCGCTGGATAGATTCGCTGGTCGCTGATTTTCCGATCGAGGACCATTTCCATGTTCCCGGTACCCTTGAATTCCTGGAAAATCAGTTCGTCCATTCGGCTGCCGGTTTCGATCAGGGCGGTAGCCACGATGGTGAGCGAGCCCGCCTCCTCGGTGTTGCGGGCGGCGGCGAAGATTTTTCTCGGAATTTCCATTGCGCGAGCATCGATACCGCCGCTCATGGTCCGGCCGCCACCGGACATTGCATTGTTAAACGCGCGGGCAGTTCGGGTAATCGAATCGAGCAAAATGAAAACGTGCTGACCGGCTTCCACCAAACGTTTAGCCCGCTCGATGGCGAGCTGAGCGATCCGGGTATGACTCTTGATGTCGCTATCGTTTGAGCTGGCAATGATTTCCGCTTTCGGATGCGAGCGTTTGAAATCAGTGACCTCTTCCGGCCGTTCATCAACCAGAAGAATAATCAGCTTCATCTCGGGGTGATTTTTCGTCACCGCATCGGCGATGTGATGGAGCAAAGTGGTCTTGCCGGTGCGGGGCGGCGCGACAATTAAGCCGCGCTGGCCCATGCCAAGCGGGGTCATCAAATCCATGACCCGGGTCGTGTAACGATCGGGAACGGTCTCGAGCTTGATTCGCTTGTTCGGATTGATCGTGGTCAGCTCTTCGAATGGGCGCAGTCCCTGATATTTCGGCGGATCCTCGCCGTTAATCGTGAGAAGTTTGATTAGCTGTGGTCCGCGATTTCCTCGACGGGTTTCGCCATAAATCCACATACCGTCACGGAGAGCGAAGCGCCGCACGATTTCCGGGGTGACGAAAATGTCCTGCGGAGTTTGAACGAAATTACGCTTCGGATCGCGCAGAAACCCGAAGCCTTTGCCTGAGATCTCGATGATACCTTCACCAAATTCCGGTTCACGCTCCGCTTGTTCGCCTTCGGGGGCGCCCTCTAAAGTTTCGGTGCCAACGGGATCGCCACTGCCGGAACCGGGTCCGTCAGCGCGCGGTTCGTTGTAGGGCTCGTTGAAATTATCGTTTCGGTCGCCACGATTGTAATAGCGGCGCCGTCCATAACGGCGGCGCCCACGAGGGCGACGTTGCTCGGATGGAGCGGACGTTGATCCGGTGTCCAGCGGCGGCGGCTGGTTTTGGTTTTCTTCGTTCATAACTTTGCAAAAAGGCAGATCGTTCGCCGCGGCGAGCGGACCGCCAATTTTCAGCGGAAGGAAATTACTTTTTCAGACTGGCAACTTGGCCAGCATTTCGTCGGGGATATCTAGATTTGAATAGACGTTCTGAACGTCATCATCGTCTTCGAGGGCATCACACAAGCGCAGCACCTGCCGGACCACGTCCTCATCGGCCAGCGGCACAGTTGTATCAGGGATGAAGGTAAACTTTTGCCCATCAGTCGTAACATTCGCTTTCTTGAGTGCATCAGCTACAGCGTAGAGCCGATCGTGCGAGGTGGTTATAAGATACTGATCTTCCTCAGTTGTCAACTCTTCAGCCCCAGCCTCCAAAGCAACTTCCAGAAGGCGATCTTCGTCGATTGCATTGCGTGGAACCACGATCTGGCCCTTCTTGTGAAACATATATGAAACACTGCCGGCCGATCCGAGGTTGCCGTTATTTTTAGTGAAAATGCTTCGGACCTCCGCAGCGGTGCGGTTCTTGTTGTCGGTGGCCGCCTCCACAATGATGGCCACGCCCGCCGGCCCATAGCCCTCGTAGATGATTTCTTCGTAGTTCGCTGCCTCTGCTCCTTCGCCCGTACCGCGTTTGATGGCGCGCTCAATGTTGTCGTTCGGCATGCTTTGGGCGCGGGCCGCTTGAATCGCGCTGCGCAGCCGGGGATTGCCAGCCGGATCGCCCCCGCCCGTTTTCGCCGCGATGCTGATCTCCTTCGAGAACTTGCTAAAGATCCGCCCGCGTTTCGCGTCGATCGCGCCTTTGAACCGCTTGACCTTCGACCATTTGCTATGCCCCGCCATATCGGGTTTTCAGATAAAGATTTCCTGACGAGTAAGATTCCAAGAGCACGCCGCGAACTGCGGACGTGGAGAAATTACCAAGCGCTATTCAAGCCGGGGCCGGGCACTTTGTCAATCCAACTAAGCGGCCCGGTTGGCTGCCCGTTTGCGGGCGGTTGCGTCAAGAATATGCTTCCGAAGCCGCAATGATTTTGGGGTCGCTTCGACGTACTCGTCGACGTCGATGTACTCCAGCGCGCGTTCAACGCTCATCCGCAAAGGCGTTTCCAATTGAATCCCCTTGCCTTCTCCCTGGCTGCGCATGTTGGTCAGATGTTTTGCTTTGCACGGGTTCACCGGCAAGTCGTCGGGGCGCGCATTTTCGCCCACGATCATCCCTTCGTAGACGTCTTCCTGCGGCCCGATAAACAAACGGCCGCGTTCCTGAATGCTGTTGAGTGCGTAAGCGGTGCTGATGCCGCCTTCCATGGAAACGAGAACCCCGCGACCGCGATTGGCGAGCTCGCCCTTGAACGGGGCGTATTCCCGGAACAGATGGCTCATCAAGCCTTCGCCGCGGGTCAGGTTGATTAAATCTGTCTCCAAACCAATCAGCCCTCGGGTGGGAATAATCGCCTCAATCGAAACGCGAGCACCGTGGTGATGAACCCCGGTAACGTCGGCTTTGCGATTGGCTAGAGATTGCAAAACGTCGCCCAGGCTATCCTTCGGCAGATCGACGTAGAGATTTTCAAGGGGCTCAAGCAGGTTGCCCAAATCATCCCGATGGAAGATGACTTCCGGGCGCGAAACCATCATCTCGTAGCCTTCGCGCCGCATCTGCTCGACCAGGATGGCAATTTGCATTTCTCCACGAGCGTGAATTTCGAAAGCACCCGCGGTATCGGTATCATTGACCTGTAACGACACGTTTGCGCGCGTCTCCCGCTGCAAGCGGTCCTTCAAATGGCGCGCCGTAACAAATTTGCCTTCGCGACCGGCGAATGGAGAATCGTTTACCAAAATCCGCATCCGAATCGTCGGCGGATCGATATCGACAAAGGAGAGCGGTTTCCGCTCTTCCGAATCGGTCAAAGTTTCGCCAATGCGAATTTCTTCGAAAGCAGTAAGCCCGATGATATCGCCGGCCGACGCCTCTTTGATCTGAACCTGTTCGAGGCCGGAATAGGTAAAAATCGCGGTGACGGTCGCGCGCTCCGGCGCGCCATCATGATGAAGGCAAACTAGAGAATCTCCGACGCGAACCTGGCCGCTGACAATTCGTCCCAGGGCGATTCGCCCGAGGTAATCGCTGTAATCGAGATTCGAAACGAGCATTTGAAAGAAGGGATCGTTTGAGATCTCGGGAGCGGGGACCGATTCGACAATAGTTTCAAAGAGGGGCGTCATGTTCTCGCTCTTATCGGTCAAGTTTCGTTTGGCAAAACCTTCCTTCGCGCTGGCATAGACAATCGGAAAATCGAGCTGCTCGTTAGTGGCCTTTAGTTCGACAAAGAGATCGAACACCAGATCGAGAACTTCGTGCGGGCGGGCGTGCTCCCGGTCAATCTTGTTAATGACGACGATCGGTTTGAGATGGTTTTCGAAGGCCTTGCGGAGGACGAATCGGGTCTGCGCTTGGGGCCCGTCGTGAGCGTCGACCACCAGCAAAACGCCGTCGACCATCTTCATGATGCGCTCTACTTCGCCTCCGAAATCGGCATGACCTGGAGTGTCGACGATATTGATGCGATATCCGTTCCATTGGAATGCGGCGTTCTTCGCCCGGATGGTGATACCTTTTTCGCGTTCGAGGTCCATCGAATCCATCACTCTCTCGTCAACCTTTTGGTTCTCCCGAAACGTGCCCGACTGACGCAGGAGCTGGTCAACCAGGGTTGTCTTACCGTGGTCGACGTGCGCGATTATAGCGATATTGCGGATTTTTTGCATGGATCAGTCCTGTGGGGGCCAAAGGAAGCGCGGAATATGCCGCGTACGGCGCAGAAATCAACCCTTGAGCCGGAACAGGTGCGGCCTTGGGAGTTAGGCGCAAAAGCAAAATGGGCGGGACAGCTTCCTGTCCCGCCCATTCGTAATTAACCGTTAGCCCTTAGTAGAGAGGCAGTGTCCAGACGCTGAGGCCGTGGGTCGCCGCGTATAGCACGCGCGCGTTCGGATTGATCGACAGATGCGGTACTTCGACGATCGGCATTCCGATTCCCGCGATGTCCCATTGTTGGGTGCCGGCCTTCATTCGGAACACAGCAAAGTCCGAACTGGTGTACAAGTCTCCGGTCAGCGGATCAAACACCACCGAGGTCAGCGGAATATCCGGCAGATTGAAGGAGATGTTTGTAAACGTAGCCGTGCCAGCACCGCTCCAGCTCACGCTGAATACGTGCCCGGGCTGACTTGGCGTAGACGCGCTATACCCCGAGTAAGTTACCCATGCATGGAAAGTATTGACTGGATCGACTGCGACTCCGGTTACGACGCGTGAAGGATCAGGCGTAGTGCCAGGGACATTATGTGGATCCAAGCGGTTCCAGGTAACGCTGGCCGCCGGACCGTCCACGTTCGTGCTGATGAATAAACGAGCACCGGTTGTGCCGGCCCAAGCGACGTTGGTGTTGCTGGTCGTTCGCTCAATTACGTTGACGTCTCCGCCCGTGCGGTCGGCGCCATAGAACGTGCCGATCAAGGATCCCGAGGTGTTAGAACCAGCCGGGCCGCCCAGACGGACAAAGTCGCCGCATCCGGGTTGAGCCGCTGAGGTTGTGAACTCAGGACAATTCGCTTCGAGGAACGCCTGATTTCCGCCCCAATCCTGGGTTCGCCAGACACCGAAGGAACCTTCGAAGATGGTGCCGGCTGCGCCAGGGTTCGGATCAGCAATGATTGGAGGATAAAACAGCGCGCCTTCGGGACTGTTTTCCATTGGTGAGCCGATAATTACCCACTTAGTCGGGTCTCCGTTCTGGAAGTTGGCGTCATGGGCTTGGCCGGTGAACGTATTGAAACGCAGGAACGAATTGTTCCGGTTGAATCCGGTCTGGCCGCCATCGCCATAGATTTCCTGGTTCCAGGTAGACGAACCGAACGTTTGATACGTTCCGTTGTCCTGCGTTCCACCCTGAACGTTGAACTGGTTTTGGTAGGAAAACGACACGCTGTTAAACTGCAGGGTGGAAAGCCCCGCGTTCATACCAGTGAAGATGGTAGTGGGGACACCGCATACCGTCGGAGCAGGACACGGAGGCGATCCCAAGAGCAAGGCGCACTGAGAGGCGTTGCCCGTCCCTGCTGGATAGGTGCGCGATCCGCACTGGCCCGAGATATCGCTCAGGGTGCCACTGGATCTGACAATTCCGCCGTCCGAACCTTCAAAGAAGAGGAACGGGCTTCCAGGAACCGTGAGGAGGGCGTGCTGGTCGGGATGGATCCCGTTCGGTGCGATTGCATTCGGCTGACAGCATGTTCCAGCGGGAGTGCCGTTATTTTGCGCATCCCAGGTTGCGTCAGACCAGAAGACGCCGTTGCCGGCATCGGTCGCGAAGACAACGCCGCGGCAATCAGAGCCGTGGCCGCACTCGTTGTAAGTAAAGGAACCAGCGACATAAACGATGTCGGGGAATCCAGGTGGCGTGTAGATAACGTTGTCATACCAACATTGACCTGTGCAGTAATCGTCGATCGCCTCGTAGGTTTGAAGCGCATTCAGGTCGGTGAAGGTGGCGGCAGTATTGACATTGTCGCTGCGGAAGACATGCGCAACTGTGCCGCCTTGAGCTGTACCGACATCGCCGCAGCCGGCATACATACGGGTAACGCCGGCGGCCAGGGGAGGGCCACTCGTGACATCGAATGCGCAACGAGCAACGTTGATCGCATTGGTCGAAGGCGTCTTAATCTGAGTCCAGGTACTGCCGGCATCCAACGAACGATAGATGCCGCCGCTGGGGGTCGCCGCACCGGGGAAGGCCGCTGCGTAAACAATATTGTGATTGTTAGGATCAAGCTCGACCTCGGTCACACCGCGGATCGAAGCCTGCGGATCGCCACCGACGCAGGAGGCCGGGCAGTTGTTACCGCCGTCCCAAATAAAGGTGAAGGTATTGCCGCCGTCGGTTGATTTAAACAATCCGAACGGAGGACGCGGAACCGGGGGATTCGAGGTCGGACCGCCATAAGTCTCATCGATACCGCGCACACTACGAGCCGAGGAAACGTAAAGGACGTTCAGGTTCGTTGGATCGACTACAATGTCGCTGACCGCGCGGCCGAAAAACGCGTTACCGGTGTAGGTACCGTTGCTGCCGCTTCCATTCGAAAACGTGGTAATCGGGCCGATTTGAGCATTCAAAATTTGCCAGGTGTTACCGCCGTCGGTCGATTTCATAATGCCCAACCCTGCTTCGGAGTCGGCCGAGGCATTCGGTTCACCCGTGCCTACGTAAAGAATCCCGTTCGCGGTTGCGTTATCGACAAATGTCAATGCGCCAATCGCGTTGCTCATGACGTTCAACCCAGTCAGGAACTGCCAACTCGGGCTGGCCGCCAAAGCGTTTGTCGTCCTCCAGACACCGCCGCCTGCGGCGCCAATCCAAACCCGGCAAAACGCCGGAGTGCATGCGTTATGCGTATCGAGCGCCATAGCCGTGATTCGGCCGGATTGAGTGGACTGCGAACCGGTGAAAGTCAGAATATTCGGGTCGATTGCCGTGCTCGGGCCGATCAATGACCAGGAGTTAAATCGAGGAGCCTCTGGCTTCCCCTTCTTATTTTTCGCCGTAACCTTGCCGGTCCCACTGGTGCCGGTCGGCTGATTACTCGCCGAGGAGGCCTGGAACCGCCGCCAACTGACTACGCTGTTCAGCTGTTGGCTGAACGGAGTCTCAGTGAAAGGAAAAGCGCGCATAGCCGCTTGTTCCTCGGCTGCGGTGGCCGGACTTTGGAAGGAACCATCCTTGTCGGATTTTTCGCTTCCGGAGCCAGCGACGCTGTCCTTCAGAGAGGACTTGACCTTGGCTGTGCCGACGTCATGGGTTGCCAGCACGTTTGTTGACGTCGCAACAAACGCGAGTGCCGCTGCTGCGGCAAAGAATGCACAACCGGCGCCGACGCGCAGGTACGTGAAGATACGACTGGTATTAGTTTTCATGGATTGGGTTAGAGCAGGGGTTTGGTTAATGGCCTGAAGGCTGCCGACTTTGGCATGGGTGGTCAAGAAATTATTTTACGCTCAAAAAAAAATAATTGGAACCCCCTCAGAACGAGGACTCAACAACTGAGAAAAAAACCGGGAATCGACAACTTAAAAACACGAAAACCGTAAAATTGCAAAAAAAGACGGCTGTGAGTTCCGGAATCGATATTCTGTTTCCTAAACTGCCAGATCGGGATAAATGACAATTTTGTAATCTCCCTAGCCATCGATTTTTAGCCGCGATTTAATGTTCAGAATTGCCCAAAAAAGAAAGCCCCTTGAACGGAAAATCCGCTCAAGGGGCTTAACTTTCTGATGAGGGCTCGCGCCCTCTGAACCCACCCGACTACGATCAGCAGGGACGGTAGTGCCCGTGGATCCAGTAATGACGATGCCGGCTCCAATGCCCTGGGACCCAGCACCAATAAGCCCCGCGGGCCCAGTAGCGCGGCCCATAGGTGTAATACGGACGATCGCCCACCTCGACGTTCAGCGAGATTGCATTTGCAAAACCGCTCATCGAAAGCATTGCAATTAAAAGTAGTATCAGTTTCTTCATAAGATTCTCCTGCGTATTTTCTTAGACGGGGCCGAGCCTGCTTTATTTAATGGTCGCAGGGCAAGCAAAATGTCAGGCCAAAACTGGCTCGGTTGCCGCCGGTTCAACCCATTTCCCATGCTCGCGAATCAAATCCTTCAATTGGTCGACCGCCTCGGCTTCGGGAATATTGAACTTCACCGCGGTTTTCCCCACATAAAGGTTTACCTTTCCGGGAGCGCCCCCCACATATCCAAAGTCGGCGTCAGCCATCTCGCCCGGGCCATTCACGATGCAGCCCATGATCGCAATTTTCACTCCCTTGAGATGCGAAGTGGCGGCTTTGATTTTCGCCGTGGTCGTTTGGAGATTGAATAATGTCCGGCCACAGGAGGGACATGCGACGTAGTCTGTCTTGAAAATCCGCGAGCCGGCGGCCTGCAAAATATTGTAGCTCAGGCGCAATGACTGCCCGGGCGCTTCTTCCCCCTGGACCAAAATCGCGTCGCCGATTCCGTCGCATAACGGGGATCCGATATTGGTGGCGGCAATCAGCAACGTCTCCAGAAAATCCGATTCTTCTTGTTTCCGTTTTCCGATTTCTGCTTTCCGGTTTACCAATTGATCCTTCAAAAGAATCGGGTGACGATTATCCAAGGTCGCGGCCAGCAAACGAAACGCCGCGATTACCGGAAGATCAACGTCGTCCCGCACGGTCACTAACTGTGCGGTCCGTTCGGAATTGATTTTGGAAATAGCCGTACTGTCGCGAGGGTCCACTTCAATGACCGCGGCATCCTCGTAAACAATCTCGGGTTTGTAATCGCCCATCTTATCGATCTTATGGGCGACTTTGTTGTAATTCGTCTTTGGCACGACGACCCGAATCAGCTCTTCGCCGCCGGCGCCGATCTGTTGTAGCGGAGCTGTGTCAGCGCCGTCTGCCTGGATTCGGCCCTCACAGACCGCCGTTACAGAAATTCTTTCCGTCGCACGGCGCTGATACGAAAACGGGTCGAAGGAAAGTTGAGAATTGATGGTTGAGAGTTGAGGGTCCGATCGCTTGTCGATCAGTGCGACCAACGCCCTCGCCACCGGAATTTCGTGCGGGCTGTCTTCGGTGAGCGAAACTCGAATCGTGTCGCCAATTCCATCGGCTAAGAGCGATCCAATTCCAATCGCGCTCTTGATCCGCGCGTCTTCGCCTTCGCCGGCTTCGGTCACGCCCAGGTGGACGGGATAATTCCAATCCGGGCCAAGCTCGTTTAATCGCGCGACCAATAATCGATAAGCCGCAATCATGATTTTTGGATTGCTCGCCTTCATCGAAAACACGAGCGCGTGGTAATCGAGGTCGCGGGCAATCCGGGCGAACTCGAGCGCGCTTTCCACCATCCCCAAGGGTGTGTCGCCGTATCTATTTAGAATACGATCGCTCAGCGAGCCGTGGTTGGTCCCGATTCGCATGGCGACATTGCGTTGTTTACAAAGGGCCACCAGTGGCGTGAAACGTTCCCGGATCCGATTCAGTTCCCCCGCGTACTGTTCCTCGGTGTATTCACGGATCACAAACTTCTTGGAATCGGCATAGTTGCCCGGATTGATCCGCACTTTGTCGACCCACCTGGCCGCTTCCATGGCCGCGTCCGGTTTAAAATGGATGTCGGCCACGATCGGAACGTTGCATCCCCGGGCCCGCAGACCCTTCACAATGTTCTCCAGGTTCCGCGAATCTTTCACCGTCGGGGCGGTGATGCGGACGATTTCGCAACCGACATTCGCCAGCTCGATCGTCTGCTGAATCGACGCCTCAGTGTCCATCGTATCGCAGGTGATCATCGATTGGAGGCGAATCGGATTGTTCCCACCAATTCCGACTTTTCCCACCCGCACTTCACGGGTCGGACGTCGACGGTACTGCAACGGGTTTTCGCAATAGCGCATTCGTTAGGCCTGGACAGGCTCGACCAAGACGGCCGTGCCGTAGCATAAAACTTCCGTTACGCCCTGCATGATCTCGGTTGCGTCGTAACGCAAGCCAATGATCGCATTCGCGCCCAGGTCGCGGGCATGCTCCAAACAAAGCTCGAGGGCATGTTGCCGTGTCTTCTCACAGAGATCGGTCAAGATCGTGATATTGCCGCCGACCAGAGTCTGCAGTCCGGCGCCAATCGTTCCGAAGATCGAACGCGAGCGCACAATGATCCCCCTCACCACGCCGAAGGTTTTCACAACGCGATAACCGGGCAGCTCAAACGCCGTCGTAGTCATGGACGGATTCATAATAATAACAAAGTTTACGGCGCGGGAACCGCCGCGCAATCACAAGGCGCTAGCGCTGTTTGGCCGGCGCGGTCGACTTGGGCGAAAATCGTGGCGCATCACGGCGACCGCCGAAAAGATCTTCCACGTCGAAGAAGGCAATGTAAACCATGAACCCGATAATCACGACTGCGCACGCGGTTTGTACCACTTCAAGGACACGCATGTTCACTGGGCGCCGCCTAACGGATTCGATCAGCGCCAGGAGGATGTGGCCGCCATCGAGCACCGGAATCGGCAGCAAATTCAAGAGCGCAAGATTCACATTCAACACGACGCTAAACCAAAGCGCCATTCGCCAACCTTCTTTGCTTTCGAACATCCGATAATAAATCTGCATCATCATCACCGGACCGCTCATGTGTTGCAGTTTAATGTCGGACTTCGACGACGCGACCGCGCCGACGGTGTTAAAGATCGACATCATCGCCTGGCGGACTTGCTCCATTGGTCTTGGATACTGCAATGCCGTCACACCGTACTCATCCGGAGTGATCCCCAACTCATCCGCCCATTGAAGTCCGACCCGGGCGACCTTTTCGCCCTGCGGAATCTGCGGCGTCAACGTCACATCGAACTGCTTGTCGTCACGAGAGATCGACAACGTCATCGTCTGACCGGCCTGGCGTTTGATGGAATCCGAAACGGCCAGAGTGCTGCGCGCAGGTTTGCCATTCAGGGCCATGACCAAATCGCCTTTTTCCAACCCGGCGTTCGCCGCGGGACTGTCCTTAAAAACCTGTTCGATCTTCGGATGTCCGGGCTCGAACGGCAGGGAAACCTCCGTTCCGTTGCGTCTCACGCCCAGGGTCAGCGGTTCGCTTTGATGATCTCGGATAAACTCGGAGAGCCCGAGCAAGTGATAAATCCGCTGGCCATTGATCGACAACAGTAAATCGTTAGGCCGCACGCCGGCCCTGGCCGCCGGACTGTCCGGTTCGACGTCATGCACCACCGGAGTTTCTGCCGGCACAATTCCGATCTCCCGAAATCCTTTTCGCATCCAGGGCTTCGATGGCGGAATGGTCGGCCGGACCTCCACGGTTTTGACCTGGCCGTTTTCTTCGTAGGCGATCGGAATTTTTTCGCCTTCACTGCTCACGATTCGCCAGGAAATGCTTTCATCGCTCATCCCGCCGAATCGGGTCACGCGATGGCCGTCCACCTCCAAAATCTTGTCGCCCGATTTCAACCCAGCCTGTTGGGCCGGCGAATCGGGCAAAACGTAGCCGATCGTGGTGGTCGCTTCCGACTCGCTAACCGGACGGCCAACCATCCAAATGATGACTGCAAAAGCAATCGCGAGCAGAAAGCTGAAGAGCGGGCCGGCAAACGCGACGATGATTTTATCCAGCGCCGAAATCGGCGGCAATTTCGCGCGATCGACATCCGCTTTGCCTTCAATGATGTCCATCGGCGCGAGTTGCGGCAGGGCGACGAATCCGCCGAAAGGCAATGAGCCTAACGAATATTGAACCCCCTTGATCGTCCTTTTCCAAATCGGTTTGCCGAACCAGATTCCGAATTTCTCGATAAAAAGTCCGCGCCAGCGGGCGGCGAGAAAATGGCCGACCTCGTGGACGACGATGAGCAGATTAAACAGGACGACAACTTCGACCAGAATGAAAGCGACCCGCAATGCGTGAACGATCATGAAAAAGCTGGACTTTTATTTGCCGACGACCCGACGCGCTTCCTCGCGCGCCCATTTATCGGCGGCCAATATCGCATCGAGATCCGGATGCGCAACGGCCTGATGCCGGTCCATCACCTGCGCGACCGTTTGCCAAATTTGCGGGAATCGGAGCTGCCGGTTCAGGAAAGCGGCAACCGCCACCTCGTTGGCTGCGTTCATGACCGCGGGCAGTGTCCCGCCGGTTTCGCCGGCGCGGCGCGCCAGATTGAGCGCGGGAAAGTCATCGTATCGCGGTGGAAAGAATTCCAACTTCGATAACGTGGAGAAATCGAGCGGCGGCAATGTATTCGGGACCCGGTCAGGCCAGGTCACGGCGTACTGGATCGGAAAACACATGTTCGAATAACTGAGTTGGGCCAGGGTTGAGCCATCGGCGAATTCCACCATCGAGTGGACGATACTTTGAGGATGGATCACCACTTCAACCCGATCCATACCAACATTGAACAGCCAGTGCGCTTCGATCATTTCCAGGCCTTTGTTGAACAGGGTCGCGGAATCGATGGTGATTTTCGGACCCATGTTCCAGGTCGGATGCTTCAAGGCGTCCTCGACCGTGACCCTCCCCAATTCGCTCGCCCGCGTTTCCCGAAAGGGCCCGCCCGACGCGGTCAGGATGATTCGCCGAACTTCCGATGGCCGGCCGTCGAGACATTGAAAGATAGCGTTGTGCTCAGAATCAACCGGCAAAATTTTGACGCCGCGTCTTTGCGCCGCGCTGGTTACCGCTTCGCCCGCCATCACCAGGATTTCTTTGCTTGCCACCGCCAGGTCTTTGCCGGTCTCGATCGCATCCAATGCCGGATGCAATCCGGCGGTGCCGACAATTGCAATCAGCACCATGTCGGCGTCTTCCAGTTTCGCGATTTCGCAAAGTCCGGCTTCGCCGACTAAAATCCTCGGCTCGTATTCCAGCTTCGATCGCAGGACCTCCATTTTGCGTTCGTCGACCAGACAGATCGCGGGAGCGCGCGTTTTGTTGGCGGCGACGGCAAGCTTGCTCGCGTTGCTGTTCGCAGCCAATCCCACGATCTCCATCCGCTCCGGGATGTCCTGCGCGACTTTGAGAGTGCTGTCGCCAATCGAACCGGTCGCGCCCAGCAAGACGACGCGTTTACGTTTCATATTTCGACAGAATGAACAGAATTAACAAAATAGAATCAAAGAGAGACTTTCTCTTTCCTCGATGACCTAAACTTTTTCTTAAACTCTAACCTCTGCGCGCCAAAGTTCAGCAGAACACCTTCTTCGAACGCGGTGGCCGTCAGATAATTGACGAGTTGAACTTCGTACATCTTCACCAAGCACTGGGCCGCTTTCAGCTCAACAATCACAGAATCGTTGACCACCAAGTCTGCCGCAAATGCTCCAACAACTTGTCCGTCGTAGCGGACGGTGATCTGTCTCTCCGCTTCAACTTTGATGACGCTCTTCCGCAGTTCCAAGATCAACCCGTTCTGGTAAACGGTCACAAGAAATCCTGGACCGAGTGTTGAATGCACTTTCATCGCTGCGCCAATAATATTTCCGCAGAGATCATAGGTCCGCGCTTCCTCTTCAATTCTGATCATTTTGTTCATTCTGTCAGAAATCTATCAGGACACCCGAATCACAAGGCGTAGATAGAAAAACAGAAGGGGCGCGGTAAAAAGCAGGCTGTCAATCAAGTCCAGCGCGCCGCCGATGCCCGGAAGCAGGTTTCCCGAATCTTTTACGCCCGTGCTCCGCTTGATGATCGATTCGGCGAGATCTCCGATGATTGCTGCGAACCCGAGTAACAAACCCAGCACCGTCGCATGCGTCCAGGTGAACATCGCCAGATGGCCGGGCATCAACTTGAACAGGGCGAGGCTGCAGAGCAGCGCGAAAAGCAACGCCCCGAAAAATCCTTCCCAGGTTTTTTTGGCGCTGATGTGCGGGCTCATCAGATGCCGGCCGATCGCGCTTCCAGTCAAGTACGCCCCCATGTCGCTGAACTTCGTCACCGCGATCAGATACAAAACATAAAACTGGCCGGTCACGATCCCGTCGGACGCGCGCGGAGTCAGATACAGAATCTTAGTGATGAAATTGAACAGCCACAGCACGTAGAGCAGGCCGAAGAGGGTATAGGCCATCGTGCGCAACGGTTCGTCGTCGCGAAGACGGGCGAACATCTGCCGGGTAAAGACGGTGAGCAGAAAGAACAGCAGAACCGCCAGCTCAAAATCGTACGACTCCGCCGGTCCGACCGTTGAGAAATAATGAAAACTTCCGGCGAGCAGGATCGCTCCGCAGATTAAACCGGTGATCTTGAAATTCGGCAGACGGGCGTGGTCGAGCATCCGATAAAATTCCAGGAGCGCGATCAGTCCAAACGCGCTGATCAAGAACCAGAACAGGATTTCGTATCCTGAGAAGGCGATGGCCAATGCGATTGACCACAACACCACCGTGCTGGCGAACCGCAGAATGAAAACAGCTCGCGGAGTCGCAGCGTGCGACGCGGGTTGCTCAACCGTCACGGGCATGACCTCCATTCTTTCCGATCAGACAGAAGTTTGTCCACAGATTACACAAACTTCCGCGGATTTAGTTCAGCTTCTCGCCCGATTTAATCGGTGTGAATCTGCGAAACTTGTCGCGTCTTAGGCTCTCGACCCGCCGTCGGTTTATGCGTAGGCTGCTTGGCGAAGACGGATCTGCGGATAGAATTTTAATTGTGCAGAAAACGATGAAAGCCGTGGTGAAGGCGAAAGCCGAGCCGGGACTCTGGCTGCAGGAAGTCCCCGTTCCCGACGTCGGAGGCGACGATGTTCTGATTCGCGTGCTGAAAACGTCGATCTGCGGGACCGACGTACATATATATAACTGGGACGATTGGGCCCAGAAGACCATCCCCGTCCCCATGACCATCGGGCACGAGTTCGTAGGAGTGGTCGATCGGGTCGGTAATCTCGTTAAAGGGTTCGCCAAAGGCGATCTGGTAGTGGGCGAAGGCCACATCACCTGCGGCCACTGCCGAAATTGCCTGGCCGGCCGGCGGCATCTTTGCCCAAACACCGAAGGGGTGGGCGTCAATCGCTCCGGGGCATGGGCCGAGTTCGTGGCCATTCCGCAATCCAATTGCTGGCACGCGGACCCTTCGATTTCGCTCGATGTCCTTTCCTGCTTCGATCCACTCGGCAACGCCGTTCACACCGCGCTTTCGTTCGACCTGGTCGGCGAAGACGTTCTCATAACCGGGGCCGGACCGATTGGCTGCATGGCGATTCCAATCTGCAAACACGCTGGCGCGCGGCACGTGGTCATCACTGACGTCAATTCCTACCGGCTCGACCTCGCTTGGAAAATGAAAGTCGATCTGGCGCTCAATGTTCGGACTCAAAAATTGACCGATGCGATGAAACAACTCGGGATGAAGGAAGGATTCGATGTCGCTCTCGAAATGTCGGGAAACCCAAAAGCGTTCGAAGACGTGCTACCCAACATGTTTCACGGCGGGAAAATCGCCCTCCTCGGAATAATGCCCGGCGAGGCCGCGATCGATTGGAATACGATCGTGTTCGATCAACTGACAATCAAAGGAATCTACGGCCGCGAGTTTCACGAAACCTGGTACAAAACGACCGCGCTGATCAAGGGCGGCGTGGATATTCGACCGCTCATCACCCATCACTTTCCGTTCACGGAATTCAAGGAAGCAATCGAGCTCGCCAAGTCCGGCAACTCCGGCAA
>JAICWQ010000016.1 GCA_025934755.1 Chthoniobacterales bacterium
ATTTCATTGATTGTCCTGTGGCGTCGCCGACTTATTCTCACCGAATGAGGAACAGGCGATGACGTGAACGACGACGTTTTCATAACCATTCTGACGAAGGGATTTGTCGTGGGGTTTCTCAATGCAGTCATTCCGACTCACTGGCTGCCTTTCGTCGTTGCCGCTCGCGCGCAACATTGGAACAGAGCGAAAACTCTTACCGTCACCGGCCTCGCGGGAGCGGGCCACACCCTGTTTACGACCGCGCTCGGCGTCCTGGTGGTCTGGGGCGGGATGAAAATTAACAGCCGGCTTGGCAATGCCTTTCCCTACCTGGCCGGCGGCGCGCTGATCGCGCTGGGAATTTTTTATTTAATTCGGCAGATCAGAGGCGGACACGGGCACGTTCATTTTTTCGGCAGCCATTCCCACCACAAACATGAGCATGCGCACGAACATAACCACAGCCATGCACATAAGGATGAGCCGGCGGATCAAACCATCGAGGAGGAAGAGCGCGAGATCGAACACGATTGGTCGCGACAAAGATCGGATTGGGCTGCGATACTTGGTTTGCTCGCCCTGCTGACATTTTCTCCCTGCGAAGCTTTCCTGCCCGTGTTTTTGACCGGAGCGAAATATGGCTGGCTCGGTTTTGCGTTGTTGAGCACTGTTCTGGCGGTGGCAACCGTGGCCGGCATGATCACATTCACCTGGTTGACTTTGCTCGGGCTGCAACGCTTGCGTTTTAGGGCGCTGGAAAAATATGAGCCTTTGATTGTCAGCGGAGTTTTCTGCCTGCTAGGAATCTTAGTGATTATATTTGAGCACTAACGTATGGCTCACGATCATTCGCATTCCACCTCTGCCCAAAATTTTAACGCCGCGTTCGCGATCGGCATCACCCTCAACACGGCCTACGTTTTGTGTGAAGTCGTCTTCGGACTTCTCGGACATTCGCTCGCGTTGCTGGCCGACGCCGGCCACAACTTAAGTGACGTTTTGGGATTGTTGCTGGCCTGGGGCGCCAGCGCCATGGCGAAGAGCCCGCCGACCAAGCGAAGAACTTATGGACTCCGTGGCAGCTCGATTCTCGCCGCTTTGTTCAATGCGATCTTTCTGCTCGTGTCGGTCGGCGCCATTGTTTGGGAGGCGCTCCGCCGATTCAACGCGCCGGCGGAAGTCGCAGCCAACACCATCATTTGGGTCTCGCTGCTCGGAATCGCAATTAATACCGGCACCGCGCTCATGTTCAGGTCGGGTCGCGAAACCGATCTCAACATCCGGGGCGCGTTTTTGCACATGGCTGCTGATGCCGCCATTTCAGCCGGTGTTGTGATCGCAGGTTTCGCCATTCTTTGGACCGGACGATATTGGATCGATCCGGTGGTCAGCTTGTTGATCTCTGCGGTGATAATCTGGGGAACGTGGGATTTGTTACGCGAATCTACCAATCTCGCGCTCCAGGCGGTGCCAAAGAATATCGAACTGGAAAAAGTGGAGCGTTACCTTGAGCAGTTGCCCGGAGTCGCGAAGGTGCACGATTTACACATTTGGGCGATGAGCACCACCGAAACGGCATTGACCGTGCATTTGGTGAAGCCCGACGGAAACATCGATGACGAGTGGTTGGCGGGAATCTGCGACGACCTCCAACATCGCTTTCAAATCGGTCACGTTACGGTTCAGCTCGAATGCGGGAGTGAAAATCACCCATGCAAGCAAGCGGCGGATCACGCGGTATAACTCTTCACCGGTCCGTGCAAGCAATGGTCTGACATCGAAATCCGTTGATTTCGACCGCGGGTCGTTGTATTCGGTTTCGGTGTTGAAATCCCCTGTTTTACCCCTGGTTTTTGCGGTCGCGGTATCCCTCATTTACTCTCCCAAGGCGGGAGCGCAGGCAAGCGGATACGGAAGTACGAATGGCGCCTCCGCCGACCCGTTCGGCTCTGCTCCCGGCATGAACGCCCAGCCCTCCCGGCCAAGAGCAAACACGAACACGCCCGACGCAGGCGACAGCGAGGATACGAATGACGATACATTGTATCGTTTGAAGACTAAAGATAGCCTCGGCGCAGGCTCGATGTCCCGCGATGAGGGCCAGCTCACGGCCAGGCAACTGCGCCGCGAAAAAATGTTAAAGGTGGAATCGACCAAACAGCTTCCCACGAGCGGAACTGATCCAAAGTTCCAAACCAACCTTCTGCATTCCGGAGTGACCTCGATTAACGACATCACTCAGAAGGCAAATACTGAACCCAAAGTAATCGATGAAGGCGACCCCCGGTTTAAAGCAAAGAGTCTGGTGTTCTCTCCCTCGACAGAAGAGGAGCCCAAGAAAAAAGAATCACCTGGCACAAAAGCGGACGCTTCTCCCTCCCCGAGTCCATCACCGACCGCCTCCGCTAAACCATCGAATCGTTAATCGCGCTTCGGTTTTAGCAGCGGAAACAGCACCACATCGCGGATCGATTCCGCCCCGGTGAGCATCATTGCCAGCCGATCGATCCCAAGACCCAGACCGCCCGCGGGCGGCATCCCATGTTCTAACGCGAGTAAGAAATCTTCATCGATCTTTTGCGTTTCTTCCCCTGCTTGCTCGAGCAAGCGCTGACGTTGCGCATCCGGATCGTTGAGCTCGGTGTAACCTGGCGACATTTCCACACCGTTAATAATCAATTCGTAAACATCGACCAGAGCCGGGTCTGTCTTGTTCTGTTTCGCCAGGGGCACGAGTTCCTTCGGACAATGAGTGACAAACAGCGGGTCGAATGTTTTTTCCTCCACCAACTTTTCAAAAACGTGCTGGGTCACTTCGAAATCGGCCAACTGCGGAATAATCTCCAGCTTCAACTCCTTGGCCGCACGGAACCGCCGTTCTTCACCCGTGAGCTCAAACCAATCGTTGCCCGCGACTTCACCCACCAGGTCCATGTATCGCGCCCGGCGCCAGGGTCGCTTGAGATCGATCGTGCGTGTGACATTTCCGTCCGCATCGCGATGCTCGATCTTCAATGAACCGCAGATTCTTTCGGCCAGATGACAAATTAATTCTTCCATCAGGTCGGCCATTTTCTCGAAATTGGCGTAGGCCTGATAAATTTCGAGCATGGTGAACTCGGGATTGTGCTTCCGAGAAATGCCTTCATTCCGGAAGTTGCGGTTCAATTCGAAAACCTTGTTGAATCCTCCGACCATCAATCGTTTGAGATAAAGTTCAGGCGCAATCCGCAAATAGAGATCGAGACCGAGTGCTTTATGATGGGTGCTGAATGGCTGGGCCGCCGCGCCGCCGGCCACAGCTTGCAACATTGGCGTTTCGACCTCGAGAAAACCGCGGTCCTCCAAAAATCGCCGGACCTCGCGGACCATCGCGATCCGTTTTTGAAACGTCTCGAGCGATTGCTCGTTCGCAACAAGATCGACATACCGCTGACGGTAACGGGCTTCGACGTCCTGCAAGCCATGCCACTTTTCCGGTGGCGGCCGCAATGATTTTGCCAGCACCTCGAATTTATGCGCCTTCAACGTTGGCTCGCCCGTCTTTGTCAGGAAACAAGTTCCTTCGACCCCGATGAAATCGCCCAAGTCCAACAGTTTAAAAATTTCCATGGCTTCGGCGCCCACTTCCTTTTCGTGGAGATAAATCTGCATCCGCCCAGTCGCGTCCCGAAGATCGACGAAATGACTTTTGCCCATGTCGCGGTGAGCGGTAATTCGGCCCGCGGCACGCATGATTTCGCCTTCCTTGAATTTGTTGCGGACCTCGCCGATCGAGCCTGAAGTTTCAAAAGCGCAACCAAAGGGTTCGATTCCTTTTTTCCGAAGGGCCTCTAATTTCTCACGGCGTTGCGCGATTAATTCGTTTTCCGGCTCCATGGTCGCGGCTACGGAACGCTCTCTTTCCCTATTCCGCAAGCGCGCCGCCGTGCGCCCTTGGCTGCGGCCAATGTCCGGCGAAATTCCAAAACGGGCTTCGGCCGGATAACTTTATTGGTTTGCCATCGAAAGCGCAGCGATGAGATACTGGCGGGGATAATTCTGTAGGGGGCGCGCTGTTAGCGTCCCTTCTTGGGAAGCAGGCTGCTTCCCCTACAGTTGGACTTTTCACATGGCGCTCGATCTTCCTAAAACTACTTCGAAACGGGACGGACCGCTGGTGAAGCAGTTTTCCGTTTTCCTGTCGAACAAAGTCGGCGCCATGCTCGATGTCCTGAAATTGCTCAATGCCCACGAATACCATGTCATTGCTCTCAGCGTTTCGGAATCGACCGATTCCGCGATCGCCCGTCTGGTGGTAAGCGATCCCGGCGGCGTGGAAGAGTTGTTCCGGCAAAATAATATTGCGTTCGGGACGTGCCATGTCGTGGTGGTCGAAATGTATGAGGTCGCCACCGAGCTGCCGAAATTGTTCGCCACCCTGTTTATGGGCGAAGTAAATGTCCATTTCACCTATCCCCTGCTCATGCGGCCGCGCGGCCAGGCCGCCCTCGCCGTCCATGTCGATGACAATGAATGCGCCATCTCAGTCCTGAGCGGCGCTGGATTCCGTCTCCTCAGCCAGAGCGAGATCTCGCGGTAGCGAACCGCAAATGTTGAATCATCCCGCCGCGCGGCGTCTACATCCAGGGGACATTATGGATACACTGGCGGGAGCGTAATGTTTAGGTACGATCGCCGCGGTAATTTGACAGCGAAGCGGCCTTAATTACTAAGAACATTCACCCATGGCGTCGCTTTCATTTGTTTCCAGCTCTCGGGCCGATAAGAGTTTTAATGTCGGTCTCGGTCTGGTGATCCTCTTTGCCGCCGCTGAGATCGGCGCAGTCGGCATTCATTATATCAGCGCAATGCATCCGGCTCGGGTAGCCGTTGCTCCGCGTGAAGTTCTCGTGCCGCTACCGTCGGTCGCTCCCTCGGCCCCGCCGGTTGCGTTGCCGGTGACTTCGCCCGCAGCCGCGCTCACTCCTCCTACCACGGTTTCGTCTGAAATAGATCGGCTGACCAAACAGGCCCAGGCCGCTCGCGACAGTGGAGACACTGTTAATGCACTTGCCCGATTGCAGGACGCGGCTCAGCGCGATCCGAAAAATGCGGAGGTGCTCGCTGAGATGGCAATGATTTACGAGTCGACCCAAAATTTCGATAAATCGGCGGAAACCTGGCGACGAGTCCAGACCATCGGTCCATCGGCAGGCGCGCTCTACGACGTCGCGGACATGAAATTACGGACCGGAGTTCCAGCTTCCGCTTCCACCGCGGCCGCGCCCACCGCAATTGCCAAGCTCGATGTGACAGCGTCCCGCGGGACGGTGGAAGGAATTCCCCCGGGATCGACCCTTGGGATCAGCGACATCAGCGCTTCGGAAACCCCGGACCCGGATTCGGAGACGAACCTGATGTTGCGCATCAGCGTAAAAAAACGGCCGGGTGCGGTGATCGACCATACGAAGGTCAAGATTCAGGTCTTCTTTTATGACACGGTCGGCGACAATGACATCAAGTTGACCGACGCCGATGTGAGTTACGAGTGGCTGACGCCAAATCACGATTGGGCGGACAGCAACAGTGAGACTCTCGCCGTCACCTACATTCGGTCGAAATCGAAAGCGAAAACAGCCGATTCCGATCTCGCCGCCGCCGCCGCGGCGATCAATCCGGCCAAAAAAGGCAAACCGATGAGGGCCAGTCCGCCGCCGGAAGCCGGCGCGCGCAAATATCTTGGTTACATCGTTCGTGTTTATTATAATGATCAGCTGCAGGACAAACGCGCCGACCCGACCAAGTTGTTGACGCTGTTTCCCGCGCCTAACACAGCTTCGCCGCAGTAATGCAATTGCTCATCGTGCACCGTGATCCCGAGATGGGTGACGCGCTGGTGCAGATGGTGAAGAATTACACCCGCCACTATTGTCACATCGTTTCCAGCGACGCGGGGGCGATGGACTGGGCCCGGCGCCATCAGCATTGCGACTTGCTTTTGACCCAGCTCGAAGCCGAAGGGATCAACGGCCTCGCTCTCGGTTCTGCGCTCAGCGAAATCTTTCCCGGACTCCAAGTCTTGTTTTTTCCAAATTACCCGGCGGACGAACGCCGGCTCGCGGTTATCGAGACGAAGATTTTCCCGGAACCGATCGCCGGTGACGATTTACTGTCCGCGGTCGAACGCGCGGAAAAGGCCGTAAATGCGCCGGATCTTTTTCACGCAGCCGATGTTTTGCAAATGTGCTGCCTTAGCCACCGCAACGGAGCGGTGCAAATGGTCAAAGACGGGCAAAGCGGACTGGTTTTCCTGCGGAACGGCAAAATCGTCCACGCCGAAACGACCCTCGGGCGCGGCGGCGAAGCCTTGTTCGAAATTGTGGGCTGGAAATATGTCGAGTTCGCTTATGAGCCAGGTATTCGGCCATCATTAGAGACAATCACGATGGCGTGGGACCAGATTCTGATCGACGCGATCAATCGCGACAAGGAAGAGCACGAATCGCAACGCCGGTCGGCTTAGTAGTTTCTATGCAACTACGCGCCTTTACGATAGTTTACGTTTTCATGAAGTTGCGCTGGGCGTTAGTGGGTCTGGGGTTCATCGCCGGCAGCGCCTCCGCCCAAATTCAGGTCGAACTAAAGTTTCCACGACTTCAATACATCGCGTATGAGCCCGTGGTCGCAAACCTCACCATCACCAATCTGGCTGGGCGCGATGTCGATCTTCGCGATGCCGGTGGACAACCGTGGTTCGGGTTTGAAGTCACTGGCAGCGAAGGTCAATCAATCCCTCTAATCTCTAAAGTCGCGACCGAGCCGCTTAATGTGCCGGCCGGACAGCGAGTTGCCCGCAAAATTAATCTCACCCCGGTTTACGGAGTGCATGACTTCGGAACCTACCGGGTCCGGGCCCACATTTATTTTGGCGACCTGAACAAATTCTTTTACTCACAGACAAAAGTTTTTGAAGTCACCGACGCGCGACCGATCTGGCAGAAAACGGTTGGGGTCCCGCAAGAGGGCGGCGTTTCAGGCAATGCCCGCACCTACTCGCTAATGACGAACCGTTTTCCCGACCACACCTCGCTCTATGTCCGGGTCGAGGACAAGGACAGCGGGATGGTGTATGCCACATACTCGTTAGGCCAACTTATCGCGTTCGACCAACCACAGGCCGAGTTCGACCGGTCCAATCAGCTTCATGTTCTCTATTGCGCGGCCCCGCGAATGTGGTCGTATGCCCGGGTCGGGCTGAACGGGGAACTCGTTTCCAGGGCCAGTTTTGCCGAAACGAAAAGTCGGCCTCGGCTTGTCCACGCCGACGATGGTGTGATAAAGGTTGCCGGCGGAATGATGGACACACCACTAACACAGGCAGCGCGCGATAATGCTCCGAAGCTTTCGGCCCGACCGCCTGGCGCACCAACAGACAATTAGCCCCATGCCCAAAGGCCTTTTCCAATTTGTTTTGTTCGTCGCCTGCTGGTCCCTTGTCTCGACCGCGAGAGCTTTGCCGGCTCCGAGTTCCCTGTCCGCCCGCGAACATCGAGTCAACACGCCACAGTCCACACCGGCTCCAGCGCCACAGCGACAACGACGGCGCGCCGCCATTCCAGAAGGTCAACGCCCCTCAACTACGGTTGTGATCGATCCCGGCCATGGCGGATTCGACCGGGGCGGCATTCCGAGGCAGCGCGTGCCGGAGAGCATGATGAATCTCGACGTCGCCCTCCGGCTCAGGTCCGTGCTTCAATCGTACGGATATCGCGTCGTTATGACCAGGGATACCGATGTCTTTATTCCGCTGGGAACGCGGGTTGCGATCGGCAATTCATATCGAGACGCAATCTTTGTCTGCATTCATTTCAACGCTACACCGCGTTCGAGCGCGAGTGGAATCGAAACCTATTTTTATAGCTCTCAAAGTTTGCCCCTCGCGTCCGCGATTCATTATTATGTGGCCGGCGGCGCTCCATCGGCCAATCGCGGGGTGCGACGACGCGGTTTTTTTGTTTTGCGAAGAACGACCATCCCGTCGGTGTTGGTCGAGTGCGGATTCCTTACCAATCCGACGGAAGCGAATTACGCCCAAAATGCTGCCTATCGACAAAAGCTCGCCATGGAAATAGCGCACGGAATCCAGAACCGCGCGTCAGTCGCGCGAATTGCCGGAGCGAACCGAATTGTTTCCAGTTCTTCCGACACGACGTTGGAGCCCGAGACGGTGCCGCTTCAGCCTTTTATCGACCAGACTCACTATCACGACCCGGATCTTTCGCGCTCAAAGCACAAACGCAGCTCCAAGGGTTCCAAATCGGCATCATCGTCTAAACACAAGAAGTCTTCCGACACCGCATCGACCGCTAAAAGCTCGAGCAAGAAAAGGAAATCCTCAAAGCAGGCGGAGGATTGAGTTGGAATCGCCCGTTTTAAGCTCGGCCCAAATGCAGGCCGCTGAACAAGCGGTCCTCGCCCGCGGAGTCAGCGTTGAAACATTGATGGATCAAGCCGGGGCCGGTGTTGCCCGGGCCGTCCGTCAATTTTTTCCGAAGCCCGGACGCTGCCTCGTTTTCGCCGGAAAAGGCCATAATGGTGGCGACGCCCTGGTCGCAGCCGAGCAATTGCAGCGAGTCGGTTGGAAGATCGACGTTCGGCTCCCCTTTTCCGAAGAGAATTGCAGCGAACTGACTCAGAAAAAGTTCAAGTCGTTGCGCGAATCGACCGAGAATTCCCGCGATACAATCGATCTCGCGCCCCACAAAATCGTTCTCGATGGTTTGCTCGGCACCGGCGCGAAATCCTTTCTCCGTGAGCCCATCCGTTCGGCCGCCCGCGAGATCAATCGACTTCGTCGCGAAGATAATGCGTTTGTGTTTGCGGTAGATCTTCCCACCGGTCTCGATGCCGATTCGGGTGAAAACGATCCGGAAGATTCCGTTACGGCCGACTTCACGGTCACGATTGGTTTCGTCAAACACGGACTCATTGTCGATTCGGCTCTCAATTTCGTCGGGCGCATCGAAATCGTCCCCCTGCCCGGCCTTTGGCCTGATGTGGCCGCTCCCAATGAGCTTGTGGCTGCTCCTTATTCGCTCGGTTCGATTCTTTCCCGGCGAAAATTCGATGCTTACAAAAATCAGTTCGGCCGGATCGGCGTGGTCGCCGGTTCAAAGGGATTTGCCGGCGCGGCAATCATGACAACCGAAGGCGCGCTCCGCGCCGGCGCCGGTTTGGTGGAAGTTTTTGTGCCGGACGAGATTTACGAAATCGTCGCCGCCGCCGCGCCGATCGAAGCAATGGTCAAGCCGGTTCGGAGATATCGCGATCTTCTCGAAGAAAAAGTCGATGTTTTCGCACTCGGTCCCGGTTTGGGAAAATCGCGGGCGGCGGAAGTTTTAAATTTAATCGAAAACGCGCAGCAGCCGATGATCGTCGATGCTGACGGGCTGAATATTGTCGCAGACAAGGTCGATATTCTTCGAAGTTGCCGCGGTCCTCGACTGCTGACTCCGCATCCGGGTGAAATGAATCGGCTGATGGAAGTCGGCAAGATGGCGCGCGCCGGGATCGCCCGGAATTTTTGCGATCGATTCCCGATCACTCTGCTGTTGAAAGGAAGCCGAACCATTGTTTGCGAGCGCGGGAAACCAATCAGTTACAACACCACCGGAAATCCTGGGATGGCCAGTGGCGGAATGGGCGATGCGCTAACCGGAGTTTGCGCGGGCCTGGCCGGCCGAGAGCTCCCTCTTTACGACTGTGGCCGAATCGGCGCCTGGGCTTGTGGACGCGCCGCCGAAATTTCGATGTTTCAAAAAGGTGAAAGCGAAGAATCGCTCCTCGCGAGCAACGTTCTGTCAAATTTAGGCGGGGCGTTCAACGAATTACGAAACCCGTCGGTGTAGAAAAACCGAAATTCGAATTTCGAAGCTCGAAACAAATCCGAATGCTCAAACATTCGAATGACGGCGGCAAAGCCACATGCGCGATGTCGCCTTTGAAAATTGTTTCGGATTTGGACATTCGTGCTTCGATATTCTTATTCGCAACGTCATTCAGCGGCCTGTTCCCTGGGATTGAGGTAAATGCAAAATCGTTGAAGGTTGAAGGATGAACGGCGCGCCCGACGGCACCACCATCGAAACAGATGCCGCGCATCCGTCACAGCAGAGTTGGCAGGCCCGACTAAAGAAAACACTCGGGCCGGTCGGCGTCGCCCTTGTCGTTATCTTGAAGTTCTTCGCGAAGCTGAAGTTTTTCATCCTGCCGGCGCTCAAGTTCTTGCCGCTCCTGCTCAAATCCGGCGGGACGATGCTGCTGATGATTTGGATTTATACCCGGTTGTGGGGCTGGAAGTTCGCTGTTGGATTTGTTGTGCTCCTGCTGGTTCATGAATGCGGGCACTTGATTGTCGCAAAAAAATTCGGACTCAAGGTCGGGGCTCCAGTTTTCATTCCATTCATGGGAGCGTTTATCGCTTTGAAAGAGGCCCCGCGGAACGCCTGGATGGAGGCCTGCGTTGGCATTGGCGGACCAATGCTCGGTTCTTTGGGCGCTTTCGCCTGCAATTCCGTGGGCGAAATCACCGACATACCTATTTTCTTTGCTCTGGCCTGGTTTGGTTATTTCCTGAACCTCTTCAATCTGATTCCGGTGGGAATGCTCGACGGCGGCCGGATCGTGACTGCGTTATCACGATGGCTTTGGCTGCCCGGATTCGGACTCCTGCTGTGGTTCGGCTGGAAATATCCGAACTTCATCGTCTGGTTGATGGTGATCTTGTCGTTGCCACGAATTATTTCTCTCTTTCGAAAACGAACGGAGGAGGAGCGTCGTTATTACGAGGTAACGTCAACGCAACGCTGGACAATGTCGGTCCTGTATTTCGGGCTGATTGCCGCGCTGATCTTCGGAATGCACCTGGCCTCCCGTGATTTGCAGAACTACGGCGTACGATCTCACGGACACGGACAAGACGTGATCTTTCAGTAACATCGCTTTGGAGTGCGGTGCGTCCCCGCACCGCTTTCCCAACCTCGAACTCGCCGAAGTTCTCGCCGAGTCTCTTAATAAAGAAACGCGATGCACCAAGAATTCAAGTTTCAGGTGGATTCAGTTCGCTGTTGATCGCGAAAACTTTTTTCGGATCGAGACCGATCCTGTGCACGAGTGAAGCGAACCGTCTATCGGAACGAAGGGGCGCAAACTCGGGCGCGATGCCAACAAAATGAAGTGATGAGGAACGTTCCTGGGCAGCCCGCTCCAGTTCGCGAATCGCATCCTCCCGAGCTCCCAGAGACACGTAAACATGCGCCACCGCATCACCGGGCGTATAGGACCCGCGCGCCGCGACCGCTTTCGCGAGCATGTCACGGGCTTCATCGGGCCGATTCATTTTTGCGTAAGTAATGGCGAGACCGAAGGCCGGCCGCCCGCTGACGCTGTAGGCTTTTTCATAAAGGGCAATCGCTTCATCAAAGCGTCCCATCTCCCGATACAACGCCGCCAGCAACGGCTCGCCATAAATAAACGCAGGATCAAGTTGCAGCGAGCGCTCACCGGCGGCCATCGCTTCATTGTACAAACCGAAGTAGCGATACAATTCGCAGGCAGCGTTGTTTACCCAAAGCGAAGCGGGATCAATCGTGGCCGTGCGTTTCAAATATTTCAGCGCGTCCTCCCGATCGCCGAGTGCGGCCCAAAATGCCGCAGAAAAATAATTGGTGTGGGTGGATTTCGGATCGAGCTCGACCGCGCGGCAGAATTCGCGCGCCGCGCCGTCCATGTTCCAATCCAGGATGCGTTTTGTTTCGGCCAAATAGACATGCGCTTCGGCATCGGTCTTGTCGATCTTCAAGGCATTGAGAGCGGCCTCGCGAACGTTCGAGTAAGCTTCGAGGGGCGGCACATAAGCATCGGCCAGCCAGAGCCAGGACTTCGCAATTCCGGTCCAGGCCCGGCTAAATTGCGGGTCCTTTTGCAGAGCCGCTTTGAAATATTCGAGACTTTTTCTCAGCGCGTCTTCAGTGCTCTTGTCCGAGTAGAACAAGCCTTGCAAATAAGGATCGTACGCATCCAGGCTGCGCTCTGGTGGAGCAGGCGCGATCGCCAGTTTCAGTTTCAATTTGTCGACAATGGCGCGAGTGATCTCGTCTTGAAGCGCAAAAATACTCTGCATTTCGCGCTCGAACGTGTCTGACCAGATCGTGAAACCTCTTCGGGCGTCGATCAGTTCCGCAGTAACGCGAACCCGGTTTTCCTCCCGACGAACTGAGCCTTCCAGAACGTGCGCGACGTTGAGTTTGCTCGCGACTTCGCGAAGATCGGCCGGCCGGTCCTTGAACCAAAACGATGAGCGCCGCGCTGCCACTCGCAAATTATCGATCTTCGACAGCGCAGTCAGGATTTCATCGGCGATGCCGTCGCTGAAATAATCGTGGTCCCGGTTAGGGCTGAGATCGGCGAACGGCAGAACGGCGATTGAGTTCTCACTCGGCGCGAGCGCCAGCGCGCTGTCGATATCTTTCAGGTTTGGCGTTCGAACGACGCCATACCGAGTGAGATCGAAGAACCAGGAGAACAGGAGCGCGATCGGAAATCCGACGATAATCAGGACAACCAGGAGCCGGATGACCCAGTTCGAAATATCGAACACAGGCAAGACTTGGGCGAGGCCTTGAGCGAGCGCCCACCCGCCGAACAGGTAACCCACCGCAATCGGGTAGACTTTTCTCCGTTTTAGTTCGGCGAAAAATCGATTCACTTCGGCGATTGTTCGATCAATTTTGGAAAGCGCGGATCGTTCCGGATCGGGTCCCATTCCCACCGGAATTTTAGGTCGTTCACCGTGATACTATAGTCTGCGCTGTCGACCGCGCCGGAAGTTTTGAGGAGACGCTCGATTAATGGAAATGCGAGGTCGACTTCGCCCACTCGCGCGTAAACCAGCGCGAGGTAGCAATTCATCAGGGCGCCGTCCAAAGCATCTTTGGACTCGGGTTTGAGTTCAACCGCACGACGGGCTTCGCGGACGGCGTCGTCTTTTCGTCCCATAAACGCGTTGACCAAGCCGAGATTGGCGTGCCGTTCAGCGCTTTTCGGCGATTCTTTGACCGCGGCTTCGAAAAATGCCCGGGCAGTTTCAAAAAGCTTTTGGGCGTCAGCCGCGTCGCCCTGGGCGAGATGCACGCAGCCTTGCAAAAAACTCTTAGGCGTCGCGCTCCCGTTCAAATAGGAGAACTCGGTCAGGGGCGAAGTTTCGAGAACCTGCGCCGCCGACGAATAATCGCGCGCAATCATCGCAACGTCCCAACGCTCTGCGGTCACTAGTCCATCCGGATCGGTCCCCGCTGGAATTTCTGCGAGAAGGGATTTCAACAGGTTGATATTCCCTTTCCACCAAAAGTCGACGTACCCCCGCTGAGTTTTAGCGGTGAGTGATTCTGGCGCCTGCGCCTGCATTCGCTCGACTTCCTTGGCCGCGTCAGGCCACCGCCGCATCGATGTGGACGTGAACAGCAGATTGCGAGTGATATTTGGATTTTGCGGATCCAACCGGCTGATGTTTTGGTAGCCCTCGAGCGCCTCCTCCCATTTCCCCTGCCGCCGTTTGATCGCAGCGATCAATCCGCCGGTTTCGCTATTGTTCGGGGCCAATCGCAACGCAGTGTCAAACTCACCCAGCGCCGCATCGTAATTCTGGTCGAACCAATAAATGCACTGCCCGAGTGCGAGATGGGCTTCGCCAAGGTTTGGCCGCAACTGCAAGGCAGTTTCGGCGGCCGAGCGGGCTCTGATTTTCCAACTATCGACCGGCTCGTAGTAGTGGAAAATTTCCGCGCGGGTCGAAGCAAGGCGCGCGTGAGCCAGGGCAAAGTTGGGATCAAGGTTGATCGCCTTGACGTAGAGTTGCTCGGCTTTTTTGTAATCTTCGAGGAGGGTGTCCGGGTCTCGTTCAACCTGGTTTGCCTGAAGGTAAACGATATAGGCCTCGCTATTGTCGGTCGGTTTCGTTTCTACATTCGCTTTTTCATTTGGACTCAATGTCACTCGCAATTCGCTCGCGATCTGCGAAGCGAGCTCACCCTGCAGGCCTAACGAATCGGCCAGGGTGCGCTCGTAACGATTCGCCCAAAGATGAGCGTCGTTCAGAGCGTTGATCAACTGCACGTTCACGACAATTGTCTCGCCTTGCCGGCGGACGCTTCCCTCCAAAACATTCGCGACCCCAAGCAGCTTTCCAACCTCCCGCAGGGTGTGCGCGGCAGGGTCGCGGAACTGCATCACCGACGAACGACTGATCACCCGCAACCCGCCAATTCGCGCCAACGCGGTCAGGATATCGTCTTGAATTCCGTCGGCAAAAAATGCGTTTTGCTTGTCGTCACTAAAATTCGCGAACGGCAGGACCGCGATACTTTTTTGGGGAATTAACTCGCCGCTCGAGCTTCGAGACGGCAGCCGCCCAAAAATCAACAGCGCAACCAGAACAAGAAGGACGCCAATGATCGCGAAATCCAGAAGGCGCCCGGCACTCTTGCGGACCTGAGGCCGGACATCTTCCTCGCGAACTATTCCTTCGGGCGTAAATTCGTAAAGCCACGCCAGCACCATCGTGACCGGAAATCCGAAGATCATCGCGACGATCACCCACCGGATCACGGAATTCGAAATGTCGAAGACCGGCAGGACCTGTGCGATTCCCTGGGCCAGGGCCCAGCTGGCAACGATATACGCTACGGCTACCTTGTAGACGTTGCGGCGTTTCAGCTCAGCGAGGAATTTTCGCGGATTCAGGTCCCCTCCAGTTGTCGATCTTTATCGCGCTTTGTCCAGCCCAGTCAATTCCGCACGCCGACTTTCAGGCACTCTTGCGCGATGCTAGATTGCCGGATGGCCTTTCAGCTCGAATCGAACTACAAACCGCGGGGCGACCAGGGCCAGGCGATTGCGAAGTTGATCAAATCGATTCAATCAGGGAACCGCCATCAGACCCTTCTTGGCGTCACCGGTTCGGGCAAAACTTTTAGTATCGCGAATGTGGTCCGGGAACTGGACCGGCCGACCCTGGTGATTTCGCACAACAAAACTCTGGCGGCGCAGCTCTACTCCGAGTTCAAGCAATTCTTTCCGAAAAATGCCGTGGAATATTTCGTCAGCTATTTCGATTACTACCAGCCGGAAGCCTACATCCCCCGCAGTGACACCTACATCGAAAAGGATTCGTCAATCAACGAGGAGATCGAACGTTTACGGTTATCCGCCACCAGTTCGTTGCTTTCCCGGCGGGACACGATCGTCGTCGCCAGTGTGTCGTGTATTTATGGTGTCACTTCACCGGAAGATTACGAACGAATGTTGCTGAGCGTGAAACGTGGCCAGCACATCTCACGAGAAGCTGTGCTCGGGCGATTGGTCGACATGCTCTACGAGCGCAATGACATGAACTTTTCCCGCGGCAAATTCCGTGTCCGGGGCGATGTAGTCGAGATTTATCCGGCGACCGCCGACGAGGACGCGGTCCGGCTCGAATTTTTCGGCGATCAGATCGATGCAATCACGCGGTTCGACCCGTTGACCGGCCACGCGCGCGAATCGCTCAACCTGATCGTGTTTTTTCCGGCGAAACAATTCGTCACTCCGGCCGACAAGTTGAATCGCGCTCTTCAAACGATCCGGGCTGAACTGGAAGACCGGATCAAAGTTCTTGAGAAGAACAACAAACTTCTTGAAGCGCAACGACTGCGCATTCGGACCGAGTACGATCTCGAAATGTTGCAGGAAATGGGTTTTTGCAACGGCATCGAAAATTATTCCCGCCATCTTTCAGGCCGGCCGCCAGGCTCAAAGCCCTACACCATCCTCGACTTTTTTCCGAAAGATTTCCTGGTTGTTATCGACGAATCGCACGCCACTATTCCGCAGATCGGCGGGATGTACGAAGGGGATCGCTCCCGCAAGACGGTCCTGGTTGATTATGGATTTCGTCTGCCAAGCGCGCTCGACAATCGCCCGCTTAATTTCAATGAGTTCATGAAGGCGACCAATCAGCTGATCTACGTTAGCGCCACCCCGGCCGAGTTCGAAATTCAGAACAGTGTGGTTGGAAATGAAGGTTACGTGCCTCATCGGCGTCAACGCATCGGCGATCAGGAACTGGTCCCATTTGTTTTGCCGGGCAAGAAACGTTCACCGATTGGGGACATTCCTATTTCGCGGACCGATGATCCGCCCGAAAAATTCGACACCACTACGCCCGGGGCATCGCTGGTGGTGGAGCAAATCATCCGGCCTACCGGGCTGCTCGACCCAAAGATCACCATTAAGGCGCTTAAGAATCAAATCGATGACACGATCGAACTTTGCCGACAGCGAGTGGAACGCGGCGAGCGGGTGTTGATTACAACCCTGACCAAGCGAACGGCTGAAGATCTGGCGGATTATCTGCGCGATGTCGGTTTGAAAGTTCGATACCTCCACAGCGACATCGACACGATCGAGCGGGTCGAGATTTTGCGTGGTCTCCGCGCGGCCGAGTTCGATATTTTGGTTGGAATCAACCTCCTCCGCGAAGGACTGGATCTTCCCGAGGTTTCGCTCGTCTGCATTCTCGACGCGGACAAGGAGGGATTTCTGCGCAGCCAGACGTCGCTGATCCAAACTGCCGGTCGCGCCGCGCGTCACGTCAACGGCGAAGTCGTTCTGTTTGCCGACACCATTACCCAGAGTATGGAGGCGCTGATTTCGATCTCGGAATATCGCCGGACCAGACAAATCGAATACAATGAGAAACACGGAATCACGCCGCAAACCGTGCGCCGCGCTGTTCAGGAAAGTTTGCATACGATTTTGCGCGGTCGCGAGATCGAATCCTCGGTGATTCGCGAAGTTGGCGGAGATTTTGATCTTACTGAATTGCTGCGGGAGCTGGAGGACGAAATGCAACAGGCATCCGCCAATCTCGAATTCGAGCGGGCGGCGCTCCTGCGCGATCAGATCATGGAAGTAAAAAGCGGCACCGGTTTGGACAAGATCGAGCCGAAGCGACGTCCGGCGAAATACACCCGCAATTCAGGGCGTCGCCGATCGCGGGTCTAACGCAAATGTTGTAGCGGTGCTTGTTCTCAAGCACCGAACTTGATAAACAGGCGCTTGGCACAAGCGCCTCTACAACGTTTCTCGCACGGAACTCGCTTCAGTCAGCCCGATGCGTTGGAGATTATTTTTACTAACCGTCTGCTACGCCGTACCGTTTGGCGTAACCGGGTCATCGATGTCGGTTCAAGACGAGCCGGTTGTTGGCCTGAACTCGCTCGCTGAGGTTGAATTTTCGCATCTCAGTCAGCTTGATCCGAATCCACTCGGAGAGAAAGCGCTTGCCATCCATCCGGAGCAATGGAAACACGCCGAGACCGAACATTTCATTTATCACTTCGTCCACGGTTACGTCGCAACGCCGGTCTCAGTGGAAGCCGAGTTTCATTATCGCGTTGTGGCCAAGGAGCTGGAGCGCGATCAACCTCCCGGAGATATCAAATCCCACATCTACATTTTTGAAAACTCCGAGGACTGGCGGCAGTTTCAAGCATTGGGCAAATTGGAACCGTGGACCGGCGGAATTCATTCCGAAGGAAGCTTGTTCATCCAACGCGATCCGTCCTACAAATTCAGCGGAAACACTCTCGGCCACGAGATCGTGCACCTGGTGATGCACCGGTTCTACACTGCCGGCATTCCACGCTGGCTCGATGAGGGCTTTGCCCAATATATTTCCAAGGATGCCCACGCCAGTTACCAACGCGCCCGCGGTTACCTCGCGAAGCCGCACACCGAAGCGATTGCGCCGCAGGAGTTCATGCCGCTACCTGTTCTTCTTGCGTTCACTTATCCACCGTCCGACCATGTTCACACTTTTTATAATGAATCGGAACGCCTGGTGCGGTTGCTCGCCGAAACGGACAAGCCAAGCTTCTTGAAGCTGTTGGATGCGCTCGCGCGCCATCAGCCTCTCGAAACTGGCCTGCGCGAATTTTATCCAACGACGTTTCCAACAGTTTCAGTGTTGGAGCAGAAATTCCGCGACTACGCCTCAAAAGATTTCGGAAGTTCTTTGCAGCAGGCAAATAATTGATCGTCCGCTGCGCACGTTAATCAATCTACCGCGGCAACGCCGCGCTAGATGATTGTAGGGCAGGCGCCCGCCTGGCACTCTTAAAATGGCAAGCGACGCGCTTGCCCTACACCGCTACGTCTGCACACTCACATTGTGTCGAAAGCCAGGACCAGGACCGAAGCTCCCGCGAAAATCTACGCCGTTGTCGGTTCGGACGACGTCGAGGTAAAACACACTGCCGCCGAACTGGCCGAGAGACTCAAGCCCGCGAATGCGGGTGATTTCGGAGTCGAAATCATCGACGGCGCCGCAGACAACGCCGACCAGGCCGCCGCCCGGATAAGATCCACGATCGAAGCGCTCCGGACATTGCCGTTCTTCGGCGGCGAGAAGCTTGTCTGGCTGAAGAACGCGAACTTCCTGGGTGATGATCAGAAGGCTCGCTCCGCCGCGGTCCAGACTGCTTTGGAAGAGTTGACCGAAACGATTAGTGAAGGATTGGGCTCAGAAATCACGTTGTTGCTCAGCGCGATCGAAGTCGATAAGCGACGGTCGTTTTACAAATCGCTCGCCAAGCGCGCGGAGCTTCAAGTCTTCGACAAACTCGATTCCAGTCGCGGAGGTTGGGAAGAACAAGCAACCGAGATCGTTGAGGCACGGGCCAGGAAGCGAAAATTGCAGTTCGACGGCGATGCGCTTGAACTTTTCGTCCTTTTGACCGGAGGCGACACTCGCGACATCGAAAATGAGCTCGAAAAGATCGATCTTTATCTTGGGAAAGAGCGCAAGGTAAACGTCGAACTCGTCCGCGAACTGGTCCCGCTCACCCGTGAAGGAGTCATTTTTGATTTGAGTAATGCGCTGGCAGAACGCGACCTCGAACGCGCGATCGAACTGGTGCGACAATTATTGGATCAGGGCGAGAGCGCAATCGGTATTCTGCTGGTCGCGATTTTGCCGACCGTCCGGAATCTGCTGCTCGCGAAAAATCTCATGGAGCGACACGGACTTTCAAGGCCGCATGCGCCGTTCCCATTCATTTCCGCGATCAACCGGCTGCCAGCCGATGCCACTGCCCATCTGCCGCGCAAAAAAGATGGAACGGTGAACGCCTTCGCGCTCGGAATCGCTGCGCAAAATGCGCACCGTTTTCAAACCGGTCAGCTTATGGCCGGCATGCAAGCCTGCCTCGCCGCGAACTTGCAACTGGTGACGACCCAGCTCGATCACGAGCTGATCCTAACCGAAGTCGTGGTGAAGACATTAGGTAGCGGCGGTTCACCGAACCGCCAACGCGATTGAGGTCAATCGCCCCTACCACATCAGCTCTGGCCGGTTTGCTTGCGAGCAATCGGGCCGACGTAAGGAATGTCCCAGCGGACACCACTGAATGCCTTCACCGTGGCAATGATCCAGAGAACGACGAACCCGATGTGAATGATCGCGGCAATGATCGCCCAGAAGAACACGAGGATGCCCCCGATGGCCGGAATTGCGCCAAAAATCGCATGGATAATTGCCGAAACGATGTTGAACAAGAACCATGCGAGGCCGAAGACGATCGATTGCATCGAATAAAAGCGCACGAACGAATCGTGTTTTTCCAAAATGAAAAAGACGATGCCCCCGACCAGAGGAATGCAGGCCAGAGCCGCCGCGATATTGGAAGGCAGCCCGGTTGATTTAGGGGAATCCGAGACAGGCGGCGGAGGAAGAGGCGGCTCGTCGGGCATAGGTTACTTACACAAGATGGCATGCAATCCGTCAATGCGAAAGCATTTGCAACCGCATGGTTTTGCTTTTTCCAAACCGCAAAAACCCGTACCGTTTCGCCGTGACGTCGATCGAAGTTAAAGCTGCCGGGCATTCTTATCGCGTCTTGATCGGCTCGGGATCGTTGGCCGATGTGAGCGGCGCGCTGAAAGGAACGCTGCCGCCCGGGAAGTGCGCGATCGTTTCCGATACGAATGTGGGACCGCTTTTTGCCGGAACTCTCGCCAAAAGTCTGAGATCCGAGGGTTACGAACCGAAGCTGATTACAGTTCCAGCCACGGAAGAATCAAAGACCCTGGCCCAAGCGGGTGAAATCTGTGAGCAAATGCTGGGCGCCGGTCTCGACCGACAATCATTCGTCATCGGTCTCGGCGGCGGGGTGATCGGAGATCTTTCTGGATTCGTGGCCGCGATCTTCCAACGCGGGATATCGCATGTCCAAATTCCCACAACTCTCCTCGCGATGGTCGACAGCTCGATTGGCGGGAAAACAGGCGTGAACGCCCGCGCCGGAAAAAATCTCATCGGCGCATTTCATCCGCCGGCCCTTGTCCTTGATGATGTCGGGGTTTTGAAAACGCTGCCTCAACGCGAGATCGCTCAGGGCTTCGCTGAAGTCATCAAGCACGCGATCATCGCGGACCCGGAAATGTTCCGGCAACTCGAAGCCATCACTCTTAATAAGATCGATTTCGAGCCGTTGATCCGTCGGAACGTCGAACTAAAGGCGCATATCGTCGAAAAGGACGAGCGCGAGCGAACCGGTGATCGCGCTCTCCTGAATTTTGGCCACACCGTCGGGCACGGGATCGAACATGCCGCCGACTATCGTGGTGTCGGCCACGGCGAAGCGGTGAGCCTGGGCATCGTCGCCGCTTGCGCGGTTTCAATGAAGAAGGCGGGCTTGAAAAAAGATGAATGCGATCGAATCGTCGATCTTTTGCGCAAATTCGGCCTGCCCACGGTGTTGCCGAAAACGTTCCCGCGAGAAAAAATTGTCGACTCGATCAAGTTCGATAAAAAATTTGTGGACGGGGAGATTCGGTTTGTTGCCGTTCCGACAATCGGTAGCGCAAATTTGTTGGACGACGTGACGATGGATGACATCCGTGCGGCGGTGGAAATGTTGTAGGGGCAGTCTATGACCGCCGGAATCACAGCACACCGGCGGTCATTGACCGGCGCCACAGCGAATCTTTGTGTAATATTCACGCAATCCTTCGGCCACGCTATCGGCGTATTCGCGAAAAATACTTTGGCGTTGGACGCCGTTGATTTCCTTCGTGTCGTCATAATCCCCCGCTTCGATGCGGGCGAAGGCGTCTTTGCTGTTCATGACGTACGGTTCGCAGTAGACAACCGGACAACGGTAGAGCCGGGTGGCGAGCAGATTTCGCGCGTAAACATAACCACTCGTTCCAACTTTGGTCGTCGTCTGGGTCGTTGGATATTGGTAAGCCGGCAGTCCAGTCGCTTTCGCCATCGAAATCGCAACCGCATCGGCGATGGGCAGCTCTTCGTCGTAAGCGCGACTGAGCAGACGCCGAATCATTTCAAAGCGCTCGTCGTCGAGATCGAGCTCGTCCTGCAAATACGAACCGTTGACGAGCAAATGAAGATGATTCGTGTCGATCAATGTCGGATTTGCCGGATCACCCCAGCCTTCAGCATTGAAGTGAAGGCAAACAACCAGATCGGGATGCAGCTTTGAATTCACCAGGACCGCGCGCCGCCGGATTTCGCTGTAACGATAAAACAGCATTTCGCTCTGCCAGTGGACCGTTCCTTCCTTGGCCGGGTCGAGAGGATTGAGAACCTGATCCCGTGGTCGCGGCACGCCATTCTTGATCAAAATCTTTTTTGCGAGTTCGCGAAAATCGTCCGGACGTTTGGGGGTCGTCGGCTGCGTGCTGTTGCGTACGAACAAAACGGTCGCGCCGAGTTTTCTCAATCTCGGGGCAAGCATGCGCGAGACCCGCAGAGTCAGGTCGCCTTCGGTGACTGGTTTCGAATCGCCCACCTGAAACCATCGCTCCTCCATTTTTGCCCACCTCCCGCCGAGATGACCGGGATCGAGCGCAATCCGTAATCCAGCGAGCGGTTTGTTCGGCTTTGCCGGCGGCAACGATTTCGCTGGACGCCACAGCCGCGGGACAGGTCGTTGCGATTTCTCGTCAGGCGCAAATTCGAGTTTGAACACGCCGTGCCCATCCTGACTCGTTAGGATTTGCGCCGAATTGTCATCGATTCTGATCAAATCATCGGGAATCCCATGGGTGCAATAGACGTCGTTAATGAGATGCGTGAATTGGTCGTGGGTGATGGTGCGTTGATAATGCTCAAGCACATCCCATTTCGGCTTGCTGCCGAGAATCCCGATGTTGTCGGCGGCCGCAGCGGAACCACTTAGCAATAACAGGAACACGAGCAGAAATGACGAAGACCGGAGCAAATCCGAAATCCGAAATCCGAAGACCGAAACAAGCTCGAAATCCGAAGCTCGGATTGTCATCGCCGGTTTAAACATTCGGATTTCGGTCATTGCTTCGAATTTCGATATTCGGATTTCGGATTTATCACGAGTCCCCCGCGTCCCTGCGCCTAACTGGATTTGTTTACTTGTTTCGCGTGCACGTTTGGAACGTGTGCACTACGATTCTGTTCAATGCTAACGGTACTTTTTCTCGGCGACATCGTCGGCGAGCCTGGCCGCAACGCGGTCATCGGGCGGCTTCCGGAGTTACGTGAGGAGCATGGGATCGATTTTGTCGTAGTAAATGGTGAGAACGCGGCCGGCGGACGCGGCATTACCGCCAAGATCACGATAGACCTTCTGCGGGCCGGCGTGGCTGTCGTAACGACGGGCGACCATGTCTGGGACCAAAAAGATATTTTGAGCTTTATCGACACCGAGCCGCGATTATTACGGCCGGTCAATTATCCAGCCGGCGCGCCGGGAAATGGCTCGATTGTGTTGGAAACGACGAAGGGGAAAATTGGCGTGATCAATGTGCAGTGCCGTACCTTTATGCAACCGATTCTCGATAACCCATTTCTCGCGATGGAAGCGACGGTCGACAAGATGCGCGAGGAAACGCCAAACATCCTGGTCGACGTTCACGGCGAAACTACCAGTGAAAAGATCGCGATGGGTCGTTTTTTGGATGGCAAAGTTTCAGCTGTGCTCGGGACTCACACCCACGTCCAAACAGCAGACGAGCAAATTCTCCCGCGCGGAACAGCGTTTCTTTGTGACGCAGGCATGTGCGGGCCGATCAATTCGATTCTGGGCCGCGCAGTGGACCCTATCCTGAGCCGGTTCGTCTCCAATTTGCCGGCGTCATTTCCGGTTGCAGCCGGTGAGGTCCGTTTGCACGGTGCGCTGATCAAGATCGATGAAAAAACCGGGCGGGCCCTGAATATCGCCCGGGTCGACGAGGCGGGGCCGATCGAGGAGGGCTCCGAAGCCGAGCCCAAGGTCGATACCGAAGAGTCCCCGGCCGCGGAACGGACCTGAAAATCGAATTGTGTCGGCTAGAATTGTGATCGCCAATTTTGAATTGTTTAGTCAATCTAATTGTCAACCTCGCTAACTATGAAAACACCGTTTGTTCTCAGCCTCGTTACCGCATTTGGACTTTCTATTGCCCAATCCGCCCAGCAGGAAGGTAATCCTGAAGCCGCAAAGATCGCCCGCGAGGCGTCCCAAGCCGCGAAGGAGCAGAATTGGGACAAAGCCATCGACGGTTTCCGCAGGGCGGCGGAAAAGGATCGCAAGTTCACCCCGAGCCTGGCCTTGGCTTATCAACAGCGAGCCTTTGCCTACGCAAACGAACAGCGATTTCAGGACGCAATGAACGATTTGGCCGAATCAATCAAAATCAAACCCGATCCTCGCGCCTACGAACAGCGGGCTGCACTCGAAATGAGAATCAACGACAACGACAAAGCGTTGGCCGATTACGCTGAAGCGAGCAAACTGAACCCGGGCGAAATCAAGTATCACAATTACCGCGCCTACATTTACGAGACGCGCGCCGATATTCAGAATTCCATGATGGAGACCGATGCGGCCCTGAAGATCAACGGCAAGAACAAGGAAGCCCTCGATCGCAAAGCGCGTTTGCAGAAGATCATATCGCAAAACGCGGTACCGAGTGAAACACCGATCGCGGCCCCGCCCAAGAAGAAATAAGGTCTAGGAATCGCTGCCGTTTGGAGAATCGGCGGTTGCATCCGCCTCATCCTTGACCGGCGGGAGAAAACGCCGTTTGCGACGGTTTGCCGGCAATGGCGCCAACGTCATGGTGACGTTGCGGCCGGTAATCTTCGGTTCCATTTCTACCTGTGACATTCCGGAAAGATCGTCCTTCACCTTTTCCATGAGCTGCATTCCGAATTCCTGGTGCGCCATTTCACGGCCCCGAAATTGCAGCTGGACCCGGACCTTGTTCCCGCGGTCAAGAAATTCTTCGCCGTGCCGGACCTTGGTCAAGTAGTCGTGCTCGTCGATGTTAACGCGAAACTTGATCTCCTTGAGTTTCGCCCCGCTCGGCCTCTTGTCTTTGTCGTGCTTGGAAAGGTCGTAGCGAAATTTTCCCAGCGAAACGATTTTGCAGACTGGCGGATTGGCGGTCGGCGCAACTTCGACCAAGTCTAGCCCGCGGCTCTGGGCCTCTCGCAAAGCGTCCGACAACTTTAAAACGCCTAGTTGCTGGCCGCTTGCCCCTATAATGACCCGGACTTCGCGAGCGCGAATGCGGCCGTTTACACGAAATTGTGGTTGCAGATTATTCTAAACTCCTGGCCCGCGAGATGGGAGTGCGCCATTTCGCCGGTATTTTGTTCTCTCGCATTGACCGACATCCGCCTTTGCGAATCCCGATGCACCCTGCTCTGTCGCGGTTGCGAGGACCGCCACAAAGTGCTCGCGTCATATATCGCGAACCGAAGGGAAGATGTAGGCAACATTTCGACACTGGCAAGATAAATCGGAGCAATTCAGGTGCCGAAAACGTAATACGCAGCCCCGCGATTTTATTTTGGCGGCGGAGCTCCGAAGTGCGCCTTGTGCGTCGCGTAAAACGCAGCGTCATCGAGCATGCTGTCAATCGTCGCCGCCATCGGCTCAAGCCTTACCACGCCCGAAAAAATCGCCCGATCGCCAATTTCGGTGTCGATCACAAAGGTCGGCCGCTGGGTAACTTGCAGGGCGTGAAATTCAGCCGTGGATTCTCGCAACCGTTTCTCCACATCAGGAGACTGGGCCGCTTCGAGTAACTTCGCTTTGTCGAGTTTCGCCGCCCTGGCGCCAATTTCAGCGCACACGTTCCATTCACTGACTTTCTCTCCCTCACGCAGCGCCGCATGACTCAATGCCAGCCGGACCCGATCATCGGCAATACCGAAATCCTTTGCCGCTTCGGCAACAGCATTTGGAGCCAGCCATTCTTTCAAACTTGCGTCGTACCAATCGGTGTTCAGCATGAACGGCGAGCGCATCAGCATTCCGCTCCGGCGATAAAACCATTGTTCCTGCTCGCGCGAAGTCGGCAAACCGATCGGGTCCATCAGCGCGATCTTCCACTGAAACTCGGCCTTGCCTTCATAACGCTTTTTTAGCTCAGCCCAGGTCGGTTCCGACCAGAAACACCAGGATGAAACAACATCGAGATACTCAGTGACCGTGACCTTCATTTTCTCAATTGAGTGGTGGACGTTGACCGCCGGCTCGCGAATAGTTTCGGAGTTGGCGTTGAATGTTTGCCGCGACTCTCAACGCTCAACACTCAACGTTCAACTCTCAACGCTTCCGTGCCGCCGACATTGTGGATCTTAACCACATCTTTTTATTTGTTGCGATAATCTCGCCCCTGCTGGTGTTGGCGCGGGCGTGGCGGCCAGGCGGGGCTTTTCGCGGTTGGCGTTTTTCTGCGATCATCGTCCTCGTCATTACCGCAGTTGCATGGTGGCTGGCCCCGGCCACGGCGGGGTACATTGGAGGCGGAGCGTGGTTCGTTCTCTTGTTTCTCCCGGCGGTCGGCTCGCGTCAGGCTTCGCAACTGGCGGACCAGGGCCGCTACCGGGCCGCGAGACGAGTCGCGTCAGCGCTTTATTATTTGCACCCGACAAAGCAGGTGCGAGAGCAACTTCAGATCTTTCGCAGGCTCGAAGCGCGCCACGGACCTGGTCTCGGAACGCAAGCCATTTCCCCGCCAGCGGAGCCGCGCCGATTAGGTGACGCTCCGGCCGTTGTCATCTTCATCGCTCTTAATATTGCGGTGTTTTTTATTGAGCTGTGGCGCGGCGCATTGGGGAACCCAGTGACGTTGCATCGTCTCGGAGCCCTCGATTTTTCTTCTGTCATCGGCAGAGGCGAATTCTGGCGCCTTTTTACCGCGCTCTTTCTGCATTACAGCGTGCTTCATCTCGCCTTTAATCTTTTCGCGCTCTACGTCCTCGGTCCAGCGCTCGAAAAAATTATCGGCCATCTCCGATTCGCCGCCTGCTACTTGATTGCGGGAGTCGGCTCAACCGGAGGCGTCATTGCGCTGACTTGGCTAAAAATTGTGCAACCGGCGGAATTAGTTGGGGCGTCTGGCAGCGTAATGGGGATCGTCGGCGCGTGGGCCGGATTTCTAGTTCGTCATCGTCATTTGTGGCAGGCAAAGCAGCGACTCTTGAATATCCTGCTCATCATCGTGATCCAATTCGTGTTTGACCTTTCCACGCCGCAGGTCAGCACCTCGGCCCATTTGTGCGGCCTGATAACTGGATTTCTGGTGGGACTTTACCTCTCACCCCGCCGCGGGTTGCTCACCGCAGCGTAATTCCGAGGTCGCGGAAACGAAGCCGGGACCTGACCACAATCTGGCGCGACTTATGCGCTCAACATTCGAGAAACTTGCCGTCTCACCGATTTTTCGCCAACTTTCCACTCCGCCGCTCATGCCGACGTTCCAGATCTACAACGTAATTCCGACTCTTCCGGCAGCCCTCGAGCCCCTGCGAGAAATCACCTTCAATCTTTGGTGGACCTGGGAACCGAATGCGCGCCGTCTTTTTCGTCATTTGGATCCCGATCTTTGGGACCGCACCAATCACAATCCGGTGCGAATGCTGCAGCTTTCGCGTCAGGCGCGGTTGGAAGAGCTGGCCCAGGACAAAGTTTTCCTTCGCGAGCTCAAACAAGTGCATGATGCGTTTCGGAATTATCTTGCCCGCCAGGACACCTACGGCAAAACCGGCCCCGCTGCCGCGATCAAGAAACCGATCGCCTATTTCTCCGCCGAGTTTGGGTTTCACGAATCGATTCCGAATTATTCCGGCGGTCTCGGCATTTTGGCCGGGGACCATTGCAAATCGGCGAGCGATCTCGATTTAAACTTCGTGGCGGTTGGCCTGCTTTATCGTCACGGTTATTTCCGGCAGGAAATCGACAAGGATGGCGCCCAACAAGCGGTCAGCTTAAATCAGAATTTTCATCATCTGCCAATTCGGGAGATGCAGCGGGACGGTAACATTCTGCATGTCTCGGTGCGCATTTTGGATCGCGAGGTGTTCGCCAAGGTTTGGCAACTGAATGTCGGACGGATCAATCTGTTTCTTCTCGATACCGATATCCCGGAAAACAACGCGGAAGATCGATTGATCACAGCGGAGCTTTACGGCGGCGATCAGGAAATGCGGATGCGACAGGAAATCATGCTGGGAATCGGCGGCGTAAGAACATTGAACGCGCTTGGAATCGAGCCGGACGTCTTTCACATGAATGAAGGCCATTCGGCTTTTCTGGCACTGGAACGGATTCGCCGAAGAGTCGCGGACAAGAAACTCGATTTTTATTCCGCGCTTCAAATCGTCGCTGCGGCCAACGTTTTCACGACCCACACCCCGGTGCCGGCTGGAAACGATTCGTTCCCGAAGGACATGATGCGTAAATATTTTGGCGATTTCGCCAAGGACATCGGCCTGCCGTTCGACGAACTTTTTTCATTTGGTCAGACCCGGGTCGATCGGTCCGACCCGTTCAGCATGACCATTCTCGCCCTGAGGATGAGCAGGCACTCCAACGGCGTGAGCAAATTGCACGGGGAGGTGAGCCGTTCTCTCTGGAGAGATGTGTGGACCGGGGTGCCGGTGCCGGAAGTGCCAATCACCAGCATTACCAACGGCATTCATACCAAAACCTGGATGGCTCCGGAGTTTTCCGCGCTCTATCGAAAATATCTCGGCGAATGGGAGGAACACATCACCGAGCCCGATTTCTGGCGCCGGGTGATGGACATTCCAGACGCCCAACTTTGGGACGCCCACCAAAAGTTGAAACAGCGCCTGGTCGAATTCGTCCGCGAACGAGTGCGTCTTCGGCGGCAACGCATCGGCGATTCACCCGAGATGATCCGCAATGTGAAGCAAATCCTCGATCCGGAAATTCTGACCATCGGTTTTGCGCGACGCTTCGCCACCTACAAACGCGGCGCCCTCTTATTTAGCGACAAGGAGCGCCTGAAACGTTTGTTGAACGACACCACGCGCCCGGTCCAATTCATTTTCGCGGGAAAAGCCCATCCTCGCGATGAAGGCGGCCGGGCTTTAATCCAGCAGGTTTACAAATTCAGTCGAGAAGCTGGCTTCGACAATCGCATGGTTTTTCTGGAAGATTACGACAGCTACATCGCGCGCCGCCTGGTTCAGGGGGTCGATCTTTGGTTGAACACTCCACTGCGGCCGATGGAAGCGAGCGGCACCAGCGGAATGAAATGCGCCCCCAACGGCGGAATTAACCTCAGCATCCTCGACGGTTGGTGGCTGGAAGCTTTCAACGGAAACAATGGCTGGGCGATTGCGCCGGAGATCAACGATGGAACGGTTGAATTCCAAAGCGAAGTGGATTCAAACAGCCTTTACCAGCTGCTCGAGAACCAGATCATCCCCCTTTATTACGCGAAGCCTGACGGCAAACTGCCCCTCGCGTGGTTGCAATTGATGCGCGAATCGATTCGTAGCGTCACCCCGATCTTCAACACTCACCGGATGGTAAAAGAATACACGGAGCGGCTCTACCTTCCCGCCGCGCAGTCCCATGGAAATTTTTCGCAGAACGGCTGCGAGCCCGCGACTCACTTGAGCCAGTGGAAATCCCACATGCGCAAAGTTTGGCCCCAAGTCCGGATCTACGATGTCCAGGTCGGCAACAAAGATCGGCAAAATATTTTGGTCGGCGAGGCGCTTCAGGTCAGCGCGCACGTGAATCTCGGCGACGTCGATCCCAGCCACGTTCGGGTCGAAGCGTATCACGGCGAGGCCGATAACGGTGGAATCAAAAACCCGGCGGTGACTGTTTTAAATCCAAGCGGCCGCAATGGCGATGGCAGCTACGTTTACCACGGATCGGTGCCGGCATCCGAAAGCGGCGCTTACGGTTTCAGTGTTCGCGTCGTCCCGATACATCCGAACATGATGCAGGCTCACGAACTGCGGCTCATCGCCTGATCGTGACCATTGTGTGATTAACACCGCTCTTCAGGTAGAGGCGGTCCACCGAACCGCCATCGCGATTGGGTCAATCGCCGCTACCTAATCCACCGCGCTGACGGCATGGATGAATTCAGAAAAATCTTTGCCGTTCCGCGCAGCGTGATTGAGCGCTGCGAGACGAGCGTCAGCGAACGCTTCGGGTAATCCGACACGACGCGAAAGCGCGCCATTGGCAAACACCAGCTCGTCCCATTGAATCGAAGCGATCTGATCGTTGAACCGCGCTACCGATCGCCCCCGGAAAAATGCGCGGGTGGTTTCCGGCGGGGTAAAGATCGCAGTCTTGATCTCCTCCTCCTTTACCAATCGCCGCATCGACCCCTGCCGGGCCAGCTCATAATACAATCCGGTTTCTAGATCGGCATTGTGATACTCGAGATCGATCGATTGCAGCCAGGGATCGCTCCAGGAAAGTTTTTCCTCTTCCTGCAACGCGTTGAGCAGAAATTTCTTGGCGGCCCAATCCACCCGGTCACGTGTCGTCATCACGTCCCGCTCGAGATCGTTCAGGACATTTTCCCATTCCTGTAAAATCCATTGCCGATCTTCACTGATCGCGCTGTCGCCTTGCGAAGCCGGGCCTGCTTCGTCGTTTTCCATTTTCGCGGCTGCGCGCAGATAAAGTCGCTGCACCTCGATTGCTGAAATCTTTCGCCCATCTTTCAGCTCGATGATCCAATCGTAATTTTGATCGCGACTGATCGACTTGTTGGAGTCGATCGGCTG
>JAICWQ010000144.1 GCA_025934755.1 Chthoniobacterales bacterium
GAAAAACTGGAACGACCAATGATTACAAGGACGCGTGGTTTGTCGGCTACACCTCGGCGGTCACTTGCGGCGTGTGGGTTGGGTTCGATCAGCCGACGACCATCATTCCCCACGGATATGGCGCGGCTTTGGCGTTGCCGGTTTGGGTCCAGGTGATGAACAAGGCGGCAACGATTTATCCGCCTCAGGATTTGCAGCCTTCAATGCCGATCGAGCACGCGCTGGTTTGTTCGCTTTCCAATCATCTGGCGACCACCGGATGCGAGGCAGCCGGCACCGCCTACGAACTCGATATTCCTGCGGACAAAGTGCCGACCGCCCCGTGCGAAATTCACGGTGGCGACCAGATGCAATTCGCCCAAAAGCTGAATCCTTTCGGAAAGAAGGCCGCCGAATTGCCAAACAAGCTCTTTCAATCGTTTAAGAAAATCTTCGGCGGAAAATAGCCTCACCCTCAGATCGAACATGCCGCGTAGTTACGAATTTGTGCAGGTTGACGTTTTTACCCGGAAGCGGTTGGCCGGGAATCCCCTCGCAGTTTTTGGCGATGGGAGCGGATTGAGTGACGAACAAATGCAGGCGCTGGCCCGCGAGATGAATCTCTCGGAAACAACCTTCATCCTGCCACGCGAAGCGGAGATCGAATCTCGCGAAGGAATCAAGGTTCGCATTTTCACAGTTTCGGAAGAGTTGCCGTTCGCCGGACATCCCACCCTCGGAACGGCGCTTTATCTTTATGCGTTGCGCGGACCGGCCGAAGAGATTGTGCTCGATCTGAAAGTTGGCAAAGTTCCGGTGCGGTTCACCCCGGATTCCGCCAATCTCAAGGACGATCGCGTCGATGGAAAAATTTTCGGCGAGATGCGTCAGCGCGATCCTGAATTTGGCCACACCTTATCCCGGCATGACGTCGCGCGCGCTGTTGGCATCGATTCTGACGCAATTGCATCCGACCGGCCTTGCCAGATTGTATCGACTGGATTGGCCTTCGCGATTGTGCCGTTTCGGAATTTGAAAGACCTGACGGATTTTAAGCCGGACATCAATCGGGCAGCCGCGTTTCTCGAAGGAACGGATGCGCGCTTTTTTTATTTCCTGTGTTTCGAAGCCGGTGGAAAAATGCGCGCCCGGATGTTTTTTTACGGCGGAGAAGATCCCGCTACCGGATCGGCTGCCGGATGCGCAGCCGCTTGGATGGCTAAACATGGAGTAGCGAAATCAGAGGAACAGATGATTATCTGGCAAGGCGTGGAGGCCGGAAGGCCGAGTGAAATTTTTGTTCGCGCCAAGTGCGAAGGCGATCGCGTTACCAATGTCCGCGTGGGCGGTTACGCAGTGGAAATCTTGCGCGGAACCGTGGCCCTTTAAACTCCTAAACTTCGGTCGAGCCGCTCCCAATCTTCGATTGTGTCGATATCGATCGCGCCATCGGGAAACATAAGTTCAGCGACGCGGGCGGGATTGGACGAAATAATCGTTTTAGCGCCTGAGTCACCATCAAGCGCGACTAACTCGCTGAAGCATAATCGGTCGAATAGCGCAGGAACGCCGATGGTTTTGGCATAGCGCGAAGCCACGATTGGCTTCTTTGTCTCTGCATAAAGTGCAATCAGGCCGCGAATGGTTTGCGAATTCACGAACGGTTGATCGCAAACCAGCAACACCACGGCTTCGATCCCGGCTTCAGTGCCGATCAAATGGCGTATGCCGGCGCGAATCGAAGTTCCAATTCCGTCTTCCCAATTCTGGTTCTCGATAATCGTCGCGTTTGTCGCGCGGAGTTCGCCTCTGATCTCATCTTTTGAGTTGCCGGCCACGACGATAATCGGCCGGCAATTTGCATCATGGGCTTCATCCACAACCCGTCGAATCAGCGGTTTGCCATCAAGCCTGATCAGCTGTTTCGGTCTTCCAAACCGTGACGACTCGCCGGCCGCCAGAATTATCGCGGCAACCCGTGCCATGAATTCGTTGATCGCGCGGGATATTCGGATTGGTGGATCGGCAGCTTGCGTTCCCGGAGCGATTCGCCGGTCGTTTTTGCCAAGACCCTTTGAATTTCGGACACAATCGACAACGCGATTTCTTCAGGCGTTTCGCCACCTAAATCCAGACCCGCCGGCGCGAAGAAGCCGGCATTGATCGTCACGCCGAGATCGAGCAGGGCGTTCATCAATTGGTCGCGGCGTTTGCGCGGGCCGACCAACCCGACGTAGGGCAAATCCAACGGAAGAAGTTTTTGCAACGCCACGAAGTCGCGGCCGTAATTGTGTGATTTTACGATCGCGGCCGTCCAATCGTCGCGCTCGATTGACAGCAGATTGGGGTCTGAGACTTCGAAAACTTCCCAACCAAGGAGATGGCCTAACGAGTCGACCGGATGACTATCGAGACCGTCGCCGATAATGAAAAGTCTGATTGGCGGCGCAATCGTTTGGGCGAATTCGTTTTTGCCCAACCGGGTCACCGCGACATGAACGCGGCGCGCGTCCAAGTCGCGCGCGAGATCGTAAAAAAATCTGTTTTCTGCGCGCTCGATAAAAATGTCGATCTTGCCGGCGCAACCAAACCGCTTGCGAGTGTCGAACGTCATCAAGGTTGAATCGCCGGTTCGCAAGACTTCCCGCGCGCGTGCCGCGACTTCCTGTTCAATACAACCGGCGCTGAGCGAGCCGGCAGTCGTGCCGTCCTGGCAAACCAGCATTCGCGCACCAGGCCGGCGATAACTGGAGCCTTCAACACCAACCAGGGTGGCGAGCGCGGATGACTCGCCACGCCGTCTTTTCCATTCCCGAAGGATGTCGTAGATTTCCTTCAAATCAGTTTGTCGAGTGTGATCGGCAAATCGCGGACCCGTTTGCCAGTTGCGTGGTAAACCGCGTTCGCCACCGCCGCAGCGGCGCCGACGATCCCGATCTCGCCGATACCGCGGCAGCCGATTGGATTGAACGTGAAATCCGGTTCACCCACGAATGCTACGTCGATTACCGGTGCGTCCGCATTCGTTACCACGTGGTAATCCGCCAGATTTCGAATCGCCGGCAGTCCGGTTTGCGGATCGTATTCGGTTGCTTCCATGAGAGCCATGCCAATTCCCATGTTCACACCGCCGATGATCTGGTTGCGCGCGGGTTTGAAAGTGACGACGCGTCCACAATTAATCACCGACACCGCGCGCGTGACCTGGACGCGTGGCAGGACCGGGTTGATTTTCACTTCGACGAAATCCGCCCCCCAGGATTGAAATGCCCAATTCTTGTTTGCCTGTTCGGTTTTTAGGGGAGTTTCAACAATGATCGAATCACGGCGGACGCGCCGCAGGATGTCGATGAAGGTGTCGGACTTCGACGAATCTGTTTTTAAGCCAAGCCGCCCGGGAGCGACCATCGAGATGTCTTGCGGATTTTGATTTTGCAGCGGCGATTTGGGATCTTTGATTGCGAGCTGGGCGAGCGTTTGATGCAACGCTTCCGCAAGCTCATGCAACGCCTTGCCGACCGTCGCTGTTGAATTCGAGCCGCCGGCAACCGGACCGAACGGATAATCGGATTTGCCAAGTTCAAACCTAATCTTCTCAAACGGCAGGCCGAGCTGTTCGGAAGAAATTTGCGTGAATGCGGTGTATGCACCGGTGCCGAGATCGTGCGTGGCACATTGCACCGTTGCACTGCCGTCAGCTTTCAATGTCACGCGCGCGGCCGCGCCTTGAATGTGCGCCGGGTAAGTTTTCGTCGCCATACCCCAGCCGACGAGAAGCTCGCCGTCGCGCATCGACGCCGGCTTCGGATTTCTTTTGGACCAGCCGAATTTCTCGGCCCCGACCTGGTAGCATTCCTTTAAATGTTTTGCGCTGAACGGCACATTCTTCACCGGATGGTTGTCCGCGTGATTAATGATTCGCAGTTCTACCGGGTCCATCTTGAGTGCGTAGGCCAGCTCGTCCATCGCGCATTCCAGGGCGTAGCTGCCGGGGCATTCACCCGGTGCGCGCATGAAAGTCGGCGTCGACATGTTCACTGGGAAAACCGTTTCTTCGACCCAGATCGAAGGACTTGCGTACATAACACCGGTCGATCGCGCGCCGGCCGACTCGGTGAATTGGCCGACCGTTGAGGTCAACGTGTTTGTCACGTGACGCATCGCTTTTAATTTTCCATCCGGGGTCGCGGCAAGTGAAACTTTCTGTTGGGTCGGCGTGCGATGTCCGATCGAGGTGAACATGTCCTGCCGGCGAACGTGAAATTTTACCGGAACACCTGCGGCCTTTGCCGCCATGGCCGCGGCGAGCACGTGCGGCCAGACTGCTCCTTTGCAACCGAATGCCCCGCCTACAAATGGGCAAATCACCCGCACGTTTTCGGTCGGTAAATTCCAGGCGCGCGACACGATGCTTTGCACGCCTTTGACAAATTGAGTTGAGTCCCAAAGGGTCAGCTTATCGTCCGCCTCCCACGCTGCGATCGTCCCTGACATTTCGATCGGGTTATGCGTCTCGGTTGGCGTGCTGTAGGTCTGCTCGATTCTCGTCAGGCTCGAATCAGCAAACGCAGCATCAACGTTGCCGGTCTTGAGCTGTACATTTTCATCGTGATTTTTCGAAGGCTTCCTTGCGCGGTGCTCCGCTTCCTCCATTTCAAGCAACGGTTGTTCCGGCGCGTAACTCACTCGAACCAGCCGCGCCGCATGCCGGGCTTGTTCGATTGTTTGTGCGACGACCAGGGCCACGTACTGGCCGGCGTAGTGAACTTCGTTGTCCGCAAACGGAACCCGTTCCTCGTTTCGAATGCCGTGCCCGCTATCTCGACTTTCTTTTGCCCCCGGTTCTTTTGGCTTTGGCGCGTTCAAATGCGACACGATCGCAAGCACTCCGGGCGACTTCTGCGCCGCACTGGTATCGATGCCGGTGATTTTTCCTTTCGCGATGTTGCTGTCGACCGGCCAGGCATACGCGCACTTCGGCACTTCGAACTCGACGGAATACTTTGCCGCGCCGGTAACTTTCGCCTTTCCATCAACGCGATTCCGCGCGGGCCCGAGAATATTTCCTTCAGCCATTTTTTAAGTCACGACACCGCAGCAACCGTACTGAGCGCCTGTGTGATTGCCCGTTTCGCGAGTTCGATTTTGAAAATGTTGTGTTTATAACCTCTCGCCGCCGCGAGCTCCGCTTCTGCGGCCGCCCGGAAGGTCAGCTCGTCTGCAGTTTTGCCAGTTAATTCCTCCTCCGCCTTTCGCGCGCGCCATGGTTTGTGGGCAACCCCGCCGAGAGCGACCCGCGCCGCTTTGATTTGCTGGCTTGAGTCGAGATCAAGTGCAGCCGCTACGCTTACCAATGCGAACGCGTAGCTGGCCCGGTCTCGCACTTTCAGATAGTGGGATCGCGCCGCGAAAGGAATTGCGGGAAGATCGACGGCGGTAATCAGTTCGTCGGGCGCTAAATTTGTGTCGATGTTTGCGGTGTCACCTGGCAACCGGTGGAAATCCGCGAACGGAATCTCGCGTTCGCCTTTCGGACCGCGAACCCGGACTACCGCGTCCAGGGCCGCGAGGGCAACGCACATGTCGCTCGGATTTGTCGCGATGCATTGATCGCTCTGGCCGAGGATCGCGTGAATTCGGTTGTAGCCGTTGATCGCGCCGCAACCGCTGCCCGGGTTGCGTTTGTTGCACGCCGGAAACGCCGGATCATAAAAGTAATAGCAGCGTGTGCGCTGCAACAAATTGCCGCCGACCGTCGCCATGTTTCGGAGCTGTGGACTGGCGCCCGAAAGAAGCGCCTCGCTCAAAACTGGATAACTCGATTTGATGAGCGCGTGCTCGGCCAGATCGGAATTACGGACCATCGCCCCGATGCGAACGCCGCCGCCATTTGGCAATTGTTCGATCTGGGCGAGGGGGAGGCGATTGATGTCGATCAGCGTCTCGGGCGCTTCCACGCCCATCTTCATCAGGTCCACCAGGTTCGTTCCTCCACCGAGAAATTTCGCGCGCGGTTTGGCGGCGATGCCATTGACGGCGTCGTCGGCACTCGCAGCTCGCGTGTAAGCAAACGGATTCATGCGCGCTCTTTGCCTTTCGCGTCTTTGATTGCGTCGACAATGTTTGGATACGCGCCGCAGCGGCAGATGTTGCCGCTCATGAATTCGCGGATCTGCTCATCGCTGTTTGCGTGATTCTCTTTCAACAGCGCAACCGCGGAACAAATTTGGCCGGGGGTGCAATAGCCGCACTGAAATCCGTCGTGCTCGATGAATGCGGCCTGCACCGGATGGAGCTGATCGCCGCTGGCCAATCCTTCGATGGTCGTGATCTGATCCCCCTCGTGCATAGCGGCCAGCGAAAGACAGGAATTGATTCTCCGCTCATTCACCAAAACGGTGCACGCGCCGCATTGACCATGATCGCAGCCTTTCTTCGAGCCGGTCAGATGCAACGTTTCGCGCAACAGATCGAGCAGGCTCGTCCGTGGATCGACATCGAGACGAATATTGCGGCCGTTGATTTTGAGTTTTAGTGGAACTGTTCCGGCGGACGCGTTTGGCGGCGCAGCCGCCGAGGTGGCGGAAATATCGGGAGCGGTTTGTGCGAGCAAGCCGAGTTTCGGGGCGAGTGAGATCGCGGCGGTTGTTCCGGCGACATTCCGTAAAAATTTCCGGCGGGTTTGGAGATCTCCAAAAATCAGAGCTTCGTCGAGCTCTCCGCATCCTGGTGGATCATCGGGCATTTCGGCCATCCAATATGAATCGCCGCTGGCAGCGGAAACAGTTGTGATACGCGCAACGGTATTCGATTTGAAGTCAGACTTCGCACAAGGCCCATGCCTTCGCCCAAGCTACGGCGTGAAAAGCCAGCGGGTGAAGGGAATCGAACCCTCGTATGTAGCTTGGGAAGCTACCGTTCTACCATTGAACTACACCCGCGAGGAAAGGAGTGAATAGTGACGACTGACCCGAAAAAGTCAAAGACGCCCTCCTGTTGGCTTTGGTGACCATCAACCGCTAAGTGGCTATTGAAAAGGCAGTGACAAGTGACCGGTGACGAGTGACGAGTCGGAAGAACTGGCCCAACTCACTGCCACGAAATCACGTCATCCGAACCAGTAAATTTTCCGTCGCCGTTATTTCCCAGTTTTTTGTCTCTTCCCACGCACCAAGCTATGGCGCCTTGCCGAAGTGGACTGGCACCGGCTCCATTGTTGTTCCCATACGGATTTGGTGTGATCTGATTGTCGTAGTCGGCGTCCATGGCGATGGCGAATTCAGTTCCCCAAGGATCGTAATAGCCGCCGGTGCTGGTATTGCTCCCGGATCGCGGATTCGTCTGGTCTTTCGCATCGGGGGGGCTGATAAAAACGATTTGGCGTGTGTTGAGCGAATTGCTAATTCCACGCAGCTCTTTCATTAAATCGCCATTCTCCGCGCTCGATCCACCCGGCCCGTACGTCGCTGATGAATCTGCAGTCACGCTTGCGGGCAATGGATATCGCCCGTAATCGGTGTAGAACGCGTTCACCGCAGTTACGATTTGGGTGAGGTCGTTTTTGGCCTGAACTTTTTTGGCGCGTTCGAGGACGGACTGGATTGCGGGAAACAGCATACCGGCCAAAACTGCAATTACGGCGATCACCACGAGCAGTTCGAGCAAGGTGAAGCCGTTTCGGTTTCGATCTCTCACGCAGGTGATTCAATCACGACGTTCCCAACTTGTCACTCGTCACTTGCCTGCCAAGCCGTAGC
>JAICWQ010000030.1 GCA_025934755.1 Chthoniobacterales bacterium
GCGCGATGTCGATATAATCCGTCCGCGAGAGGAGGAAGGAAAGCCGGCGGCGCATGTTCGCGAACTCATTCCGCCTTCATCCCGCCGTTTCCAGTCGGCTCATCAGGCCTCTGTTCAGACGCAGCTTCTCTCCAATGGTCGCTACGCAGTGATGATGACTGCGGCCGGGTCGGGTTACAGCCGGTGGGGCGACCTCGCGGTAACGCGATGGCGCGAAGACCCGACGTGCGACTGCTGGGGAAGCTACATTTTCTTGCGCGATGCGGATACGGGCGTGGTCTGGTCTGCCGGTTATCAACCCAGCGGCGTCGAACCGGATTCCTACGACGCATCTTTTTTCGAGGATCGCGTCGAGATTTCCAGGCGTGATGGAACGATCACGACCAGATTGGAAGTGGCGGTCTCGCCTGAGGACGATGCCGAAGTTCGTCGCGTCACGCTTACGAACTCGGGAAGCCGGACGCGCGAAATCGAGCTGACGTCGTATGCGGAGATCGTGCTGGCACCGGAGGCAGCGGATGCCGCACATCCCGCGTTCTCGAATTTGTTCGTGCAGACAGAGTTTGTCGCCGATGTGGGCGCTGTTCTAGCGACGCGCCGGCGCGGATCCCCGGATGAGGCTGAAGTCTGGGCAGCGCATCTCGTCATCGCCGAAGGAGACGTTTTCGCCGGCGTGCAATTCGAAACTGATCGCGCGCGCTTTTTGGGTCGGGGACGTTCCACTCGCACACCGGTCTCCGTCATCGACGGACAACCTCTCTCCAACACGGCCGGCGCGGTGCTCGATCCGATATTCAGCCTTCGTCGCCGCGTGAGGTTGGCGCCGGGAGCGACTGCGCACGTCACGTTCTGGACGTTCGCTGCGTCGTCGCGCAATGCCGTGCTCGACCTCGCTGACAAACACGGCAACGCCGCGGCCTTTGAACGCCTACTCACACTGGCTTGGACGCAGGCCCAAGTGCAACTCTTCCATCTCGGCATCACCCCGGACGAAGCCACCATGTTCCAACGTCTGGCGAGTGGAGTGCTCTATACAAATCCGGCCCTTCGCCCTTCTTCCGAGGTTCTTGCGCGGAGCAACCTAGCGCAGCCTGCGCTATGGGCTCACGGAATTTCCGGCGACCTGCCTATCGTCTTATGCCGGATCGACAACATCGAAGACGTTCAAATCGTGCGCCAATTGCTCCAGGCTCACGAGTATTGGCGGATGAAGCAGTTGGCGGTGGATTTGGTGATCCTAAATGAGTATCCGCCATCCTACGCACAGGATTTGCGCACTGCTTTGGAGGCGATGGTTCGCGCGACCGAATCGCGCAGGGTCGCCGGCGGAATCGCGCGCGGATCAGTGTTCATTTTGCGAGCCGAACTGGTCTCAGATGAAGTGCGGCGTCTTCTCCAGAGTTCCGCCCGCGCGGTGCTTTTCAGCCGCCGCGGAAGCCTTTTCGAGCAATTAAGACTTTTGGATGATTCCGAACTCGCCGCGGCGACATCGCAAAAACGCATCGCTCCGAAGGGAGTGCCGCAACCTGTTCCGGCACAACCGGAAGTCGAATTTTTCAATGGCCTTGGCGGGTTTTCGAACGACGGGCGCGAGTATTTAACCATCCTCGGCGAGGGCCAATGGACGCCGGCGCCGTGGATTAACGTTATCGCCAATCCTTCCTTCGGATTCCAGACATCGGTAGAAGGCGCAGGTTACACCTGGGCAGTTAACAGCCAGCAGAACCAGCTGACGCCGTGGTCGAATGATCCGGTGACGGATCGACCCGGCGAGGTGTTCTACGTCCGCGACGAAAATGACGGAACGCTCTGGACGCCAACCGCTCTGCCGATCCGCGAAGAAGCGCAACGCTATGTCGTCAGGCACGGCCAGGGATACAGCCGCTTCGAGCATCTATCGAACGGCATCTCCCTCGAGCTCTTACAATACGTCGCCTCAGAAGATCCGATCAAAATCTCCCGTTTAAAAATTCGAAATCAGTCGAGTCGAAAGCGCCGCCTCTCGATCACCGGATATGTGGAGTGGGTGTTGGGAACTTCCCGAGCCGGTTCTGCGCCGTTCGTCGTAACGGAGATTGATCCCGAAACCCGCGCGATGTTCGCACGCAACCACTGGAATACTGCGTTTGGCAGCCGGGTGGCCTTTGCGGATCTTGGAGGACGCCAACTTTCCTGGACCTGCGACCGCAAAGAATTTCTCGGCCGCAATGGAACTCTCGACCGTCCTGCTGCGCTTGCCAGCGGCGAACGCCTAACGAATCAAGTCGGTGGAGGCCTCGATCCTTGCGGCGCACTTCAAACCAGGGTTGAGCTCGAACCCGGCGGGACGCAGGAAATCGTACTCTTTCTCGGACAGGCCGCGACAAAGGCGGAGGCGCTTTCTTTAATTAAGCGCTACCGCGCAACGGATCTCGATGCCGTCTTCAAAGCGGCAACTGAAGTTTGGAATGATGTCCTTGGCGCCGTTCAAATCAAAACGCCCGATCGCGCGATGGATATGTTGATGAATCGCTGGCTGCTCTATCAGACGCTCGCCTGCCGGGTATGGGCGCGAGCTGCCTTTTATCAAGCCAGCGGCGCTTACGGTTTTCGCGATCAATTGCAGGACGTTATGGCGTTGAGCGTTTCAAAGCCGCAGATCACGCGAGAGCACCTCCTGCGCGCAGCGGCGCGCCAGTTTGTCGAAGGCGATGTGCAACATTGGTGGCTTCCACCGTCGGGCCAGGGAGTTCGCACTCGAATCTCCGACGACCGGCTCTGGCTTCCATACGTCACAGCCCAATATATCGAAGTCACCGGCGACTTTGGCGTGCTGGATGAATTGGTCCCATTTCTTGACGGGGCGGTGCTGCGAAGTGACGAGCACGAATCGTTTTTTCAGCCGGCGATTTCAACGGAACAGGCAGCACTCTACGAACATTGCGCGCGTGCACTCGAAACGAGCTTCGCGCGCGGCGCTCACGGTTTGCCTCTTATCGGAACAGGAGACTGGAACGACGGAATGGATCGGGTGGGAGCGGGTGGCAAAGGTGAGAGTATATGGCTCGGCTGGTTTCTTCATGCAGCTCTATCGGCGTTCGCGCCGCTGGCCGATCGCCGCGGCGAGCAGACTCGCGCAATCGCTTGGCGAGATCACGCAGCAAAGATAAGAAAGTCCCTCGAAGAAAACGGATGGGACGGGGGATGGTACCGGCGGGCTTATTTTGACGACGGAACACCGCTGGGCGGGCATTCAGACGCTGAGTGCCGAATTGATTCAATCGCGCAGTCATGGGGTGTAATCTCCGGCGCCGCGGCAAAGGATCGCGCCGCAACGGCGATGGCGGCCGTGAACGAACAGCTCGTGCGCCGCGAAGACGAGCTCGTTCTCCTTTTTACTCCTCCGTTCGATCAGACGCCGCTCGACCCCGGATATATTAAGAGGTACCCGCCGGGCATCCGGGAGAATGGAGGCCAATACACTCACGGCGCCCTTTGGTCGGTGATCGCATTTGCGATGCTGGGAGACGGAGACAAGGCCGGCGAGTTGTTTTCCATTTTGAACCCAATCAATCACGCGCGAACGCGTGCCGACATCTATCGATACAAGGTCGAGCCTTATGTCGCGTGCGCTGACGTTTACGCGGAGCCGTCGCATATCGGGCGCGGCGGTTGGACTTGGTATACGGGCTCGGCTGGATGGATGTATCGCGCCGGCCTTGAATGCATCCTCGGCTTTCGCGTAAGGGGCGCAACTCTCGTCATCGACCCCTGCGTTCCGAAGTCATGGCCCGGATTCGACATCGCTTTTCAGTACCACTCTGCGCGCTACGACATCTCGGTTAAGAATCCCCGCGGAGTTAATCGCGGCGTCTCGAGCATCAATCTTGACGGTGAGGCATTGCAGTCAGAGCGCGCAAAGATTCCCTTATCGGATGACGGAGCGAATCACAAAGTCGAGGTCGTCCTGGGATGATGAAAATCAGCCCGCTTGCAGGAAAACCGGCTGAGCCAGCGCAACTGGTTAACGTTCCGCGGCTTGTCACCGCATACTATACAGGGGTTCCCGACTACTCGGTGCCCGAACAACGAGTGGCCTTTGGAACCTCCGGCCATCGTGGTTCGGCATTCGAAAACACTTTCAACGAGTGGCACATCCTCGCCATCACTCAGGCTATTTGTCTGTATCGAAAGCAGCACAAAATTTCCGGCCCGCTCTTCCTCGGCATGGACACACATGCGCTTTCCGTGCCGGCAATGGCCAGCTCACTTGAAGTGTTAGCCGCCAATGCCGTCGATGTGATGATCTCGGAAAGGGACGAATACACTCCGACACCTGTCGTTTCTCATGCCATCCTGACTTATAACCGTGGCCGGAAGGCCGGGCTCGCCGACGGGATCATCATCACGCCTTCGCATAACCCGCCGCACGATGGCGGTTTCAAATACAACCCACCCAATGGCGGGCCGGCGGATACAACTGTCACCGGTTGGATCGAGGCGAAGGCAAATGAGTTTCTCGAAGCTCGTTTAGAAAACGTGAAACGGATTCCGTTCGAAAGCGCACTTCGCGCATCGACAACACATCGGTACGATTACCTCAACGCCTATGTCGATGATCTCGGCAACGTGATCGACATGGATGTCATTCGCAGTGCGAACATCCGCCTGGGAGTCGATCCTCTCGGCGGCGCCGGAGTTCATTATTGGAAGCCGATCGCAGAGCGGTATGGATTGAACCTCACGGTCGTGAACGAGGCGATCGATCCAACCTTCCGGTTTATGACCGTTGATTGGGATGGCCAAATTCGCATGGACCCTTCGTCGCCTTATGCGATGCAGCGATTGATTGCGATGAAGGACCGCTTCGACCTCGCGTTCGCTTGCGACACGGACCATGACCGGCACGGCATTGTCGCCAGGAGCGCCGGATTGCTGCCGCCGAACCATTATCTCTCAGTCGCAATCTCTTACCTTTTTCGAAACCGGCTGGAGTGGCGAAAAGACGCGGCCGTCGGCAAAACGGTCGTGAGCACGCAGATGATTGACCGCATCACCGCCAGGCTCGGCCGGAAGCTTTACGAAGTGCCGGTTGGCTTTAAGTGGTTCGTCGACGGTTTGCTCGACGGCTCCCTTGGTTTCGCTGGCGAGGAAAGCGCCGGCGCATCTTTCGTCCGGCGCAACGGCAGCGTGTGGACGACAGATAAGGATGGAATCATTCCTTGTTTGCTTGCGGCCGAGATCACCGCGCGGATGGGCCGTGATCCGGGAGAAATTTACCGCGATCTTACGCGCGAATTCGGCGAGCCTATTTATGAGCGCGTGGAGGCGGCGGCCACTCTGGAACAGAAGAAAACGCTGGCCAACCTTGCCGCCTGCCAGGTCCAATCAACAGATCTTGCCGGCGAAACAATCCAGAGCATCCAAACGCACGCGTCCGGTAACGGCGCTCCGATTGGAGGATTAAAGGTGGTCGCAGAGAATGGGTGGTTCGCTGCGCGTCCGTCCGGAACTGAGAATATCTACAAAATTTATGCCGAGAGTCTTCGCGGAGAAGATCATCTGTGCCGCATCCTGAAGGAAGCACAGAATATCGTGAACGACGCTCTTACGCGGTGCCTATGAAGTCTCCGGTGTAGCCGGATGAAGGCGGTCTACGCCATTCGTTGCAAGAATTGCTTGAGGACAAGTGCTTCGTTGTGCTCTTGATCGCGCGCGCCGTAGATCAGAGTAACCGTTCCTTCTTTCGCCTTGTTACTTAACAGCTTGAGCTGATCGCCGTGATGTTTGAGCTCGGTTTGATAACGTTGACGGAAGCCTCGCCACTTCTTCGGATCGTGTCCGAACCATTTCCGAAGCTCCGTACTCGGAGCGATCTCTTTCAACCAAAGATCGACCTTTGCCTTTTTCTTGGTCAAACCACGCGGCCACAGTCTGTCCACCAGAATGCGAGTGCCATCATCCTCATGCGGCGTTTCATACACTCTCTTGAGTTTTATTGCGTGTCTCATTCTTAGATCTCCTCGTAATAATTTTTAACGTCGGTGGACTGGCTTTTTGCGGCTGAGTTTCTTCAAAGCCGAACCTTTGTGCATGGCCAGGTGCTCTGTCTTGTCGCTCTTAATTAAATATTGCGGCTCATCCTTCGAGGCATGGACCGTGTAGGTTTTGAACTTAATCGCCGAGGTAACCTTTTTCTTGATCGTTCCGCGGACACGGCCGGCTTCCGAGTTCCACTCAACATGATCGCCAACTTTGAATTTCTGTTTCATGTGTCCCGCGTCTTTTGACCCACTGTTTCGTCAAACAAGATCACATCGCCAATGAATTTGTTCAGCCCATCAGTCGTGAACAGCAATTCCCGATGGCTCCGTCTGGATTCTTCGGTCGAAGCGAGATGAATGTCCGCGAATCTTTTCGCGATCGTCGGCGAACTCTCATCCGCCGCCAGAATGCCTTTGCCAATCGTTGATTCCATTGCTGGCGAAGTCATATGTAAAAATCAATCGTAGCGTCTTGCGTGACCAAACTCCGTTAGTCGTATCTAACTCCACGTGACACATCGCGCGGCACAGTTACACCAGCCAATTTGTCCCAGGCGGCACGCGCGGCGTCCTTCGCGTCTTCCCACGGAAGAACCGGTTGATGCTCCTGGTAATCACGCGCGAGATCGGTTTCGACCTCCGCGAATTTTTTGCCGGGGTGTTTCTGGAAACCTTCACATCCCGTGCGATATGCGGCCGCGTAATGTTCGTAAGTATGTCCCGGCTTCACGAATGGCTGCTTGTCATGATGTTCGCGCCAATATTTTTCTTCTTTATTCGATTTCATTAACTGCTGTCCTTTCTCTTTCACTCTTAAAAATTATTCCACGGGGGAGGCTGCATTAGTTCGCGGCAACACCGGAAACGGCACCACACACAAAGTGTCGCCCGGTTGCAGTGTGCTCTGAGCGAGATATCGAAATGCGGGCGCGACCACGATGTGCGAACGCAAAGCAGCCAGCATCTTTTCTGTCTCACCCGCATCGCGACCCGCGCCGAGCCAGCGATTCTGGTTGTTCTCGCGTCCCAGGTAACTAAAGACCGCGGTCGGGAACGGATAGGTTCCCTGCACTTCAAAACGCGCGCGACCAATCGGTTCGCCATTTCGAAAAACGACGACTTGACGGTCGGCTTCGCTGATCACGATGCTCATTGGTCCCGTGACCGCGCGTTCAGGATGCCACCTGAAATCAAGACCGCTTAGTTTTTCCAACTTCAGGTTTTTCATCCTCGCCGGCATCGCCATGAGCGGGCCGGGATGTGTCACCAAGGCGGAATCCGAGGATTCATTCGCAACCACGACGGTCGTGCCGACCCTGGTCACACCGAAAAGCAGTTCCGAAAATTCCTTCGGCAGGCGGATGCACCCATGTGAATCGGGATAGCCCGGCAGTTGCCCGCCGTGCAGCGCGATCCCGCCCCAGGTCAGCCGCTCCATGAAAGGCATGGCCGCGCCCTTGTAGATGTTCGAATAATGTTTGCGTTGCTTCTCCAGAACGGTGAACACCCCCGTCGGCGTTCGATGCCCCGCGCGCCCCGAGCTGATCGTCGTCCGTCCAATGAGGAAGCCGTTGCGATAAACGTAAGCTTGTTGTTCGGGCAAACTGATAACTACCAGGACCGGTCCCTGCGGTGAGGTTTGCGGATGCCAGGTGTACTCGTTCGGACGAAGTTGAGAGCGCGGTGGAACAGGCGCAGCAAACGCGAAGCTGAACGTGATCGCCGTAAACAGAAACATTACCGCCCGACGCTTCATGAACTCCGCTCTCGTCTCATGAAGATAACTCGATCACAGGCCGAAATAAGTCGTATACTCTTTGACTAATTATCTGATTGGTTTCTGCTCTGAGTTGCTGGAGGCACGCGGATGCGCAGCGCGCCCAGACGAAGCCGGTAATGCAATGGCGACTGCATTATTTCGACTTCACCGTCAAGCGACACTGGCACTCTCGATGGCTTGATCTCAAACGATACATCGCGGGCGCAAAACGTCTCGAAGTCGCGATTTTCTTGCGCGCGCCGGCCCAGCATTCGAAAGCCCAGGCGCACTATGCCGGGCGGGCTGAGCGGTTTCGGAACGTATACCGCGAATTTATCGGCGTCGATGCACTGACGGCCGGGCAAATTAAAATACTCGAGCTCTGCCGGATTATTACAAACGAAGACAAATCGGCTGCGGAAGAGATGTCCGTCCTCTTCAGTCGTTAGCCTGATTGTCATGACGTTTCCCCAGCGCATCAGTGCGGTCGCGCCGCTCAGCAGAGCGATGAGCCGGCTGCGCCCAAAGCGCCGATACATTTTCTCACGCTGACGCAAGGCCAGGGGATAAAGACCGACGCTTGATCTGCTAAGAAAGACCCGGCCGTTTACCTCGCCCACATTGATCTCGGCGACTCGTCCATTCACCACGGTTTTCAGGGCCCCGTCGAGATCCACCGGAATGTTGAGCCGCCTGGCTAACAAATTAAATGTTCCGAGCGGGATTACGCCGAGAATCTTTCCGGTGCCCGCCAGCGCCGATGCAATCCCATCGATTGTCCCATCGCCGCCTGCGGCGACAATGACTTCAGCGTCGCTGCGTGTTGCGTCCGCTGCCAAGCGAGCGATTGCTCCGCCATCCCGCGCAACAAGCATCTGCGCCGCAATGCCTCGCGATTGAAAGAACTTCTCGATTTGAGCTTGAGTCTCATCTTGGTGACGACCGGCGCCGCGATTTAGGATCACAATCATTTCTCGTTGAAATGTTCTATGAAGTATCTCCGCAATTCGATAATCAGAGACTATCGTTATGATCGTACATAAGTCTTAGTCACTCGATCGCGAGGAGGTTTAATTCCCACGATGATGACCATGCAAGTTAGACCATCCCGCCAAGACAATAATGAGATTAAGAATCCCATTTATGTAACGAGCCAAGACAAACAGCGTATCGAAGACTTGCTCATGGAAGTAGAAGTTTCCGATCCGCGCAAGCATGGGGATCTGAAAGCTCTGACGGAAGAGCTGCACCGTGCTGTCATCGTTGATCCAAAAGATGTGTTTAGCGATGTGATCACGATGAACTCACGTGCGGAGATGCGTGATCTTGAGAGCGGAGAAACCGTTGCCTTCACTCTTGTTTTCCCTTCTGAAGCAAACATCGATGAAGAAAAGATTTCTGTGCTCGCTCCGATCGGAGCGGGAATGCTCGGCTATCGCGTCGGCGATGAGTTCACGTGGAACGTACCCGGCGGATTACGGCGAATGAAGGTGATGAAGGTTGACTATCAGCCCGAAGCAGCCGGAGATTTTGATCGCTGATTTCCATGTATTCCTTTCCTGAAGATAAGTCCTGATGTTCGAAAAAAGAAAGTAACTGGATATGGCAACTGGATCAGCGGTTTGGGAAGGCACTCTTAAAGAGGGCAAAGGCACAATGAGACTTGGTAGCGGAGCGTTCGAAGGCGCTTACTCCTTTAAGTCGCGCTTCGAAAATGGAACGGGCACCAATCCCGAGGAATTGATCGGCGCCGCCGAAGCAGGCTGCTTTTCCATGGCTCTGGCGCTCAATCTGGAGAAAGTGGGACATCCGCCAAAATGCGTTAGGACGACGGCAAAAGTGACGCTGGAAGCGTCCGAAGGAGGGTTCAAAATCACAACGATCGAATTGCAGACAAAGGCCGACGTGCCCGGCATCAGTGCTATAAAATTCCAGGAGCAGGCCGTATTAACCAAAAAGACTTGTCCTGTTTCCGTCGCGCTCGCCGGCACCGAGATCAAACTCAATGCGGAGCTTGTAACCAGTTAAAGAAAGACATCCGAGGATGTGTTGCTTCACGGCGAATCGGCCTCGACCGGAGTAATCGAATCGCAGCGCGACGCGAACCATAGTAATAAGCTATGCGTTTGATCGAATCACAGTCTTATTCGAATCAAAAATACCGCATAAAGTCGCACTCAACGGGAGATATCAACCCTCTCGTCCGAAAGCTAATATGCAAACAACATCATTGAACAGTTCGGAAGAAGCCAGGAACGCTCACGTGGTCCGGATTAGGCGATCGCGAACAAAAAACCGATCGCAGGGCCGACGCGTTGTCCCAGCCGCAGCGGTGCACAAACCGCCGGGCAAATTGGCGGTCGTCGCAGCATTCGTTTTTGCCGTTATGCTACATGCCGGCGCCGTCATGTGGGGTGAGATGCAGCAGGAGAAACCACCGTCCGAAGCGGACGCGCCTGTTCTCATTCATTCCATGGAGGGCTTCGAAACGGATAGCGGGACAGGCGCTGCCGGAGCAAAACTCGCTGCCGATTGACGTTGTGCTTTGAAGGAGTTTGTCGAAGGAACCCCGCCGAGGTCCATAGTCTAATGCTGCGGTTCCTTCGGAAAGTAATCTTCGCGATCGATTCCACCGAAGCTAGATTAGTCGTCATTCAATCATTCGATGAACCAGCCGTTGCTCACTTTCCCTTCTTTAGACTTGTTTCTGCCAGCTCAACAACCGCTCGCGCAGAGACTTTCATTCTCCGAGAAAAACAGACCTGTTCGTGGCGCATTTTGTGTCGTTGAAATCAATCGCTGGATTGCTCGTTGGGAAAATGAAGGTGGCGCAGTCGCGCTTGGACGGAGCGTGGATTATGTAACCTCATGAAGGCGATCCTCGATATCGAAACGGCGCAAGATGTGAAGAGGCTCGTCGATGCCTTCTACGCCAAGGTTAACTGCGACGAGCTTCTCGCCCCGATCTTCAACGAAACCGCGAACGTGAATTGGTCGACACATCTACCGACGATGTACCGATTCTGGGAATCCATGCTCTTCAGGAGCGGTAATTATCAGGGCGCGCCATTTCCAAAACACGCGGTTCTTCCGGTGCAGCAGGCGCATTTCGAACGGTGGGTAACTTTATTTGCCGAAACGGTCGACGAGAACTTCGTTGGACCAAAAAGCCAAGAAGCGAAAAGCCGCGCCATGTTCATTGCCGACACGTTCGCGCGCCGCATGGGTGTACTGACTGACCCTGCCGCGCTCGCGCGAATCCTGTACGACGACTGCGATTGCGTGCGGTGAAATGCTGCCAGAAAACAACGAAGCGATGGAACCTGTCGCAAATCAAGCAAACGCAAAATCAAACGCCGACAGCGAGTCGGCAGCGTGGCTGATCGTCGCCGCGGCGGGAGTCCGCACTGCTTTTGGCGTTCTGATGTCGATCGATGCCTACCTCAAATGGCAGCCGGGGTTTGCCGCGCATTATGTCGGCTATCTGCAGAACGCCGCAACCACACAGCCGCACTGGTTGCAGCCGTGGTTTCACATGTGGCTGCGTCTGGTAACGATGCACACCCCGTTCTTCATTTCCGCCACACGACTGATTGAAACGGCGATCGCGCTCGGCCTCCTGCTCGGGTTCGCCCGCCGGATTACTTATTTCGCCGGCGCGCTGTTTAGTCTGTTGATCTGGTCCACCGCTGAAGGCTTCGGCGGCCCTTATACTTCTGGCGCAACGAATGTCGGCCCAGCCCTGGTCTATGTCCTCGTCTTCATCACCGCGGCGCTGTTTGAGCACCTGCTCGGTCCCAATCCCTACAGTGTCGATTACTACCTTGAGCGCGTTTTTCCACGATGGGCATCGCTGGTCGAATGGGCGCCGAAACGTTCTGCGCAACCGCCGCCAGCACTCAACTGGGACCATCAACTCGCCGTGATCGGCGCGATCATCTGCATCGTTGCTTTTGCGCTAACCACGCTCGGCAGTGCCAGGACTGTTTTGCCTCCGACTCCGCAAAACGCCGCTGCTGCCGTGTCGCCCCTGAGCATCGCCTCGGGTGCGCCGATCACCCACGCCTTTTCGCCGGTGCTGCCACCACTCATCGGGGATGGCGATGCTGTTGCAGTAACGCTTGAGTCGAAAGACACCACGATTGAGATCGCGAGTGGTGTGCAATATCAGGCATGGACATTCAATGGCACCGTGCCCGGGCCGATTCTGCATGTCCGGCAGGGGCAAACAGTGAACGTTACCTTCGTTAACAACGGCACCATGCAGCACTCGATCGACTTCCATGCCGCCCAGGTCGCGCCCAATGTCGCCTACAAGTCCATCAATCCGGGACAGAAGCTGGAGTTCTCGTTTGTCGCTACCACTCCAGGAGCATTTGTTTACCACTGCGGCACACCCCCCGTCCTCCAGCACATCGCCAACGGAATGTACGGCGCCATCATCGTCGATCCATCTGAGCCGCTGCCATCCGCCGACGTGAGCTACGTGCTGGTGCAAAGCGAATGGTACACTGCGCAATCCGAGGGCACGCTCATGACCGGCGACTATGACAAGATGATGAGCGTCAGGCCCGACGAAGTTGTCTTCAACGGCATCGCCTTCCAGTACAACGATCATCCGCTCACGGCCAAAGTCGGGCAACGCGTCCGGCTTTACGTCATCAATGCCGGCCCAAATCTTGGCAGCGCATTCCACATCATCGGCGGAATGTTCGCGGCTGTTTATCCTGATGCCGACGCGAAACATGCGCTCAGCGGAGTTTCCACTTACCCGATGGCGCCGGGCCAGGGCGTGGTGTTCGACGCGATCATCCCCCAGCCGGGGAAATATCCGATTGTTAACCATAACATGCGAGACATGATGATTGGCGCCGCCGGCGAACTCGAGGTCACGCCCTGAGAAAGCGTCGCCTTTATCTGCGACGGCCATGGTTGCTGCGCGACGGCCTCTCTCCGGACGAGGGATAAGCTCTTAAATCTCTTCACTCACAATCAGTGCGCGTTCCTTGTTTGTCCGACGACGTGCGGAGGCGATACGGGAATCGCAAACATCAGCGTCGCGCCTTGGCCGCGCGTGGGCATTACTTCAATTCTGCCGCCGTGCCGCTCGACAATCCGTTTGCAGGTGGCCAGTCCAAGTCCCACGCCGCCGCCGGCACTACGCTGAGATTTGTGGGGATCGAGCTGTTGAAAGGGCAGGAAGACCCGCTCTACATCCTCCGGCTTGATGCCGATTCCGTTGTCTCGCACGAAGAATTCCCAACCAGCAGATGTTTGTGATGCGGAAACGTGCACCCGCGGTGACTCCTCGCTCCGGTACTTCATACTGTTTTCAATCAGGTTCTGGAATAACTGCTCGATCAAAGTGCGATCAGCAGGAACCGTTGGAAGTGGATCGTTGGTGATCTCTGCACGATCTCGCTCTAATTCCGATTTTAGCTTCTGTCGCACCGACTCCAACGCCGTTTCGCAGTCGCAGGCGATGCAATGTACCTCAGCCCCGCCGATACGCGCGTACGACAGCAAGCTTTTCACCAAACTGCTCAGCGAGTTCACTTCACTTTGAATACTCGCAATGTGCTCGGCAGACTGCCGATCGGATTTAGTTGAACCATGGTGGCCCAGGAGATGAGTGAAGAGGCCGATGGTATTTAGCGGACCTCGTATGTCATGAGCGACAACTGATGCAAAGCTGTCAAGCTCTGCATTGGAGCGTTCCAATTCGCGCTTCGTCTCTTCTAGCGCACGAGTTTGATGAGCCAGCGCTTTGACCGCTTGGGCACGCCGGGAGATGAGAACGAAGGTTAACCACAAGACTCCTGTGACCATCGCGCGATCGAACCCGGACATCCAAGGCAGCGAGCCTGGCGGTTCAAGAAAGAAGCCTCCCCACGTCAGAAGCGTGCACGCGATGGTTATCCCCAACAGGAAGCCACGCTGGCGCGTCCCGGCGGCAACTACCGAAACCAGACAATATCCAATGGCAGCGGTCGCGCCTCGCGGGAGCGCGGTGTCGGCGATAAATAAACAAATCGCGAGAGAGATGCTCGCGATGTAGGCCCACGGCTGTTGCAGCGGGGATTGCCGGAGAAGCGGTTGGGATGCCGACAGCGCGCCTTTGTGCCGATCAGTCGATTCCGCGGTCTTCATGTGTAAGTCGGGACGCTAACACCGCTCACGCAAATAACTCGGAGTAGGCATGTTCAGTGATGGCCGCAACCACTGGATTCTTCACCCGCCGTTCAATCGTGATTGCGTAGAAATCGCTCGCACACTCTTTGACCTCAGCGATGGCTCTAAGCCTGAAGTGCTCCAGCGCGACCTTGTCGACCACGGAGTGCACCATGGTAAAACCGAGCCCATGTGATGCCGCCACTTTCATCAGCCCGGCGTCCTCGAATTCGGCAACTATCTTGGGCCGGATACCCTTCGCGTAAAACCATTTCTCGAGCGGCTCGCGCATTCCCATGTTGTCACTCGGTAACAATGCCGGCGCTTGATGCAGAGACTTGGGAAAATTGCGCCGGAGCTTTTTCGCAATTTCTGATACGGCACAAAAGGTGACGCCAGAGCGGCCGAGTCGGTGATTGAATGTTTTCGCCTTCAGGCTGCTTGATGCTGGCTCGTCAGCCAGCACGAGGTCGAGCCGGTGCGCCTGCAATTGATTGACCAGCGGTCCAAGCTCTGCCTGACGACACACAACATGGACGGGTTGGGAATAATAAAATGCAGGCTTCAGAATTTGAAATCCGATAAACTTTGAGAGCGCGTCGGTCATTCCGACACTTAATCGCAAAGCGCGGCCGCCGGGCCGGTGTTTTACTGCGCTCATCAATTCGCGTCCCGCGGAAAAAATTTCGTCGGCGTAGGTAAGCACCAAGTCGCCCATTTCAGTAAGGACGAGACTGCGCCCGCTGCGCTTAAAAAGTTTTTCGCCGAGCGACTCTTCCAAAAGACCGAGCTGAGCGCTGATCGAAGGCTGCGACACGTGAAGTTCGTCGGCCGCTTTTCGTACACCCCCTTTTCTGGCGACGGTCCAGAAGTAGCGCAGGTGATGAAAATTCAACCATTCCATGGTGGAAACGATACATAACGAAAACCTAACGGTCTAATCGAATATGAATCTTAGTGTCCGGGTCCACGCGCCCTAAGATGACGCCATGACAGTAACCATGATCTGGAAATTTTATGATCGCTTTGCTCGCCAATCCACCAGCTCCACTCGCTCTTCGGGTCGACTTGCTCGCATTCAGAAGACCCAACCGAACGCCGGCATTCTCTGAGCTCATCTGGCAATTGCACCAAGTCATCGTGAATCCCGCATCCCATGCCGAAGACGTAAAGGTCGCAAAGCGCGACATGCTCCGCGTGATTGGGAAGCCGAAACGGTTGCCCAAATGCCGGAGTCGGCAGTCGTTCCCCGTTCTCGTTCAGAATCAACACAGAAAATTGCAACGGGAGTCGTTCGAGAAAATAACGCGCGAGCGGCGCAGTTTTCCAACTACAGGAAGGTCGCATGAAGCAAATTGAAATTCATCTTTCAGAGCCGTTCGAAAAGGTTCTGGCAACTCTTTTCACGCTCCCAAGTACGCTCGCAGAAATCGAGGAAGTCCCGTTTCCAGGCAGCGACGGCTCAGAATCGCGCAAAAGCGCCCAGTGCGTCGAAGAGGTAAAAGAAGCCCTGCGTTCTCTGTATGAGGCAGCACATGGCCGCCAAGTTGAAACGCCGATCGGCTTCCTTCCGATCGCTCCGCCAGTCGCTGGTTTCCTGAAGAAAAAGCCATATTACGTCGCTACCCAGCACGAGTTCTTTCTCGAAGCATTCACAAGAATTCTCGTTGGAGATTCGCCTCGCCAAAGCCAGACGAATCGTTCATGCGCGCCAGGCAGCAAACGCAGGCCGGGCCGCGGCGGAATAAACGGCCACAGTCACAGAAGAAGAGTAAATGGAAATACCCTCCTCTTCCCAACATCGCCGCGGTCTGCGAGCAACCATCAAACAATGCACCATGACTAACTTGCCCGTTCACATCACGACTCATCACCTCCCCGCGAGCAATGCATTGCAGCGATTTGCGCGAGAAAGGATTAGCTCGGTATGTCGCTTTGCGAATGATGCGCTCGCGGCCGACGTCGTATTGCGTCGCCATGGCGGCGCACGAGAACGCTTTTCCGCGAGTGCCCGCCTCGCGCTGCCAGGACGCGACATCCACGGCCGTGCGGTCGCCGGCAACCTTTATGTCGCAATCGGAAAACTCGTGGCCAAACTTGCGCTTCTCTTGCGCAAACGAAAGACGCGGCAAAAACATTCGAGCGTCCCGGACGAAGCGAAACTTCAGCTAACCTCCCGGTACCGCCACCTCCGAAAGAAGCCTTGCCCGAACCATCCGACGCCCTGGCGCAGGCTCATCGTCGTGAGGGCGGCCAGGAAATGCGAGTCTTCCCCTTCCGGCGCAGCGTGCCATTTGCATTTTTGCCGCTCGATCTCACTCCTAGTCGGAAATAGTACAAAATGATCGATATGATCGAATATGAGTCTTAGCCAACTCAGTCCCAAAGTCCAATATTGAGCCGGGAATTGAAAGAACAAGAAACATGAACGGTGCATTACTTGGTTTAACTGTGGTCGCAGCTATCGGTGTTGTCCTTTGGGCAGTACTCTTCATCGGAGGTAAACTCATTGAGACTAGCCTGAAGCGTAGGAGAGCTTTCGCTTTGGGAGGGCGGCATCTGCCGTCCCGGATTCTTCGCGACTTGGAACCGGTAGAACATCTGCTCGTGGACTTCGTCAGTCACTCGCCAGATTTGGCAACCGTGCTCGGCATCTTAACGGTCACAGATCAGCCAAAGTCGTTCGCTCAGATCGTACAGGACATTCGAATTCATTGGGCCCGACCTGCCGAAATCCCGATAGGAGGCAATTCAGCCGCGGCCGCTTTGTCCATCCTGTTCGTGTCTGGGCTGATCCGGCTAGCATCAAACGGTTTTGTCGGCACGGACGTGGGCCGCGAAGTCCAGCGACGAATAGAAGGAGCCCCACGCTCAACAGAGCAATTACTTCGGAGCCGCGTTTCCGATCGGAGATTAGCGACAGCCGGCCAGGAGTGGACCGCCCCGGGCCCTGATTCGAATACACCTTAAAGCCATGCACCAAACGCATGAATTCCACACCGAGGAAACCAATCGTATGAAAAACCGTAAAATCATCATGACTGCCGCCGATCACGAAGAGCTGAGCTACGCAATTGCTGCGGCGGGGAAGCTCTCCGAACGCGGACGTGCTGAGATGAGAGCTTTGGAAGCGGAGATCGCGCGCGCTGAGATTGTCGAGGTAAAGGATATTTCCCCGGACGTCATCACCATGAACAGCCGCGCCGAGCTCCTCGATTTGCGTTCGAATGAGCTCATGGAATTAACGCTTGTATTCCCGATGGAAGCGAACATTGAGGAAGGCAAGATCTCTGTGCTTGCGCCTTTAGGGACAGCAATGCTCGGGTACCGGGTCGGCGATGAGTTTGAATGGCCTGTGCCGTATGGAGCTCGGAGGTTGAAGGTTACTCAGATTTACTTTCAGCCGGAAGCGGAATTAAAGAAGGCGGCATGAGAACCTGGGCGAGTTACTGCGCCGGAGAACGCATTTTGCGCGAGAACGCTATCCCGGAAAGACAAAGACATGGCTGACCTGGTTGTTTTTCTAACTGCAAGTGGGATGGCGATTGTCGCCTGGTTCATTCAGCGCGCTCTGTCAGAAAAATGAAACAACCCTGCGCTAACCCGCTAACCCATATAATATTAGTCAAAATAATCATTGACTAATTATCAAAACCGCCCACCTTAGCAGCAATGACCAAACCAAACATGAACACAAACAGAGGAAAACCTTCGATGCGAAAAATTATTGCACTCACGATTACCACCGCCGTTCTGGCGGCCTTCACAACTATTCACGCCCAAACCGCGCCCGCAGCCGCCCCGCCGAATGATGCCCAGATCGCCCAGATCGTGCTCACGGCCGACTCGGTTGACGTGGATTACGGCAATTTGGCCGTGAAAAAGACAAAGAACGCGGAAGTCAAAGCTTTCGCTGAAACAATGATTCGCGACCACACGGCCGTGAACAACAAAGCTGCTGCCCTTGCTAAAAAGCTTGGGATGACTCCGGAAGCAAGCGACACCAGCAAAAGCTTGAAATCGGATGGTGACAAAGAAATGGCGAAACTGAAAGCGATGCACGGCGCTGAGTTCGACAAGGCTTACATCGACAATGAAGTCACCTATCACACATCAGTCATTGGTGCTCTCAACACGGTCCTGCTGCCAAACGCCAAGAACGCGGAACTGAAGGCGCTCCTAGAAAGCGGTAAACCAATCTTCGAATCTCATCTGGAGCACGCGAAGACTCTCCAGAATTCGCTGAACAAATAATGCCAGCCGGCAGCACAAGCGTTGCCCCGCGTCCCGAGTCAGCTCCATGGAGAGCGGACTTAGGGCCCGCGGGGCTTCTCCGAATGAACCAACCCACCTTGCAGCGCGACCGCCAGGGGGTCGATTACGGAGAACAGCAAAATGTGCAAAAGCTGCCCGCCGCCATTCGGGATGAGCAACGTGGCGGACTCGTTACGATCAAGCCCTTCTCGCTCTGGACGCTGGTCATTTCGGGGATCGTGTTTTTCGTTGCCGCATTTTTTTTGGCCCGCCAAGGCGCCGACTTTACCGCCACCAACGTGGATCGGGGCAATCCGCCGCCAGCCCAGTCGACTCGGCAGGCTGTTCAAGCGGGCACTGCTTCTGCCAGCGTCGTCCCGAGCACGGTCGCAGACGCCAACGCGCCGTTAGTCGTACATCTGGCCATGAAAAACATGAAATTTTCTCCCGCGACAATTGAAATTAAAAAAGGGGATACCGTGGAATGGAAAAACGATGATATCACGCCGCATACGGCCACGTCGGCCACGTTCGATTCCGGGTCAATCGCTTCTGACGCCGTTTGGCGACATACCTTTAAGGACGCAGGAAATTTTCCCTATACCTGTACATTTCACCCTGAGATGAAAGGCACCGTCGTCGTCAAGTAGACCACGTAATCCCATGCGCACGATTCTGACTATGCCGTATTGACCTAACGAGTCAGAAAATATTAAATGTATACAAAAACCCCGGAACCTACGGCGTCCGGTACTCCGGCAGTTGCCGGGTCATTTGCGGCTTTTTTACGAGAAACTGACCTCTGATCGCTGTCCTCTGACCTCTGTCTTCCTGGGTCGAGCCCTTGAAGCCGAGGGTCCGAACCCTTTTGACACCGACACAAATCTAACCGCCGATCTCTAAGCTCTGACCTCTGGTCTGCGGGGTTACGGACCATCGTTTGATACCCTTTTGACATTCATTAGTTGCGAAATTTATAGCGAACGGATGCAATTCGGGCGGCCCAGTGGAGCTTCCCGTTCTTCATCTCACAGCAGTCGTCGATCTTTCCGTCCATTTCGCGAGCAGCTAATACACACGCATCCAAAAGCTCGTCGACGTGGCTTAGAGCGTTACAGTTATTCTTGTTCCTGAAGAGTGTCGTGAACGGTCTTCAGCAACAGTTGAGTGTTGTAAGGTTTTGTCAGGATATTTTTAACACCGAGGCACTCAAAGTCCGCTCGGCCAGCTTGATCGCCTTGTCCGGTTGAAGCAATGATCGGCAGATCCGATTTCATTTTCTTGAGGGCTCGGGCCAACGTCCCGCCATCCATATAAGGCATTGAGACGTCAGTCAGGACAAGGCGGATCGACTGCATTTGTTGGGCGAAGATCGCAAGCGCCTCCGGAGCGTCGTGGGCAGAAAGCACATTGTAACGATGCTTCTTCAAAATCATTTTTGTGATTCCTAAAATGTTCGGCTCGTCATCAACCACTAAAATGAGTTCGCCATTTCCCTGAATCGGCACGATCGAGGTTTTCGACAGTTGAAGTTCCTCGTGGGTCACCGTTGCGGGCAGAAACAACTTGAATGTCGTTCCTTTGCCCTGTTCGCTATAAACGGAAATGAATCCGCCGTGACTTTTCACAATGCCGAGCACGGTCGACAGCCCAAGACCTGTGCCTCTGCGGACTTCTTTGGTTGTGAAAAATGGATCGAAAATTTTATCGATCAGGGCGCGCGGCATTCCTGTGCCGGTATCGCTCACACGCAGAGCAACAAACTGCCCGGGCCGCGCCTCCGGCGTCATCGAAGCGAAATGCTCGTCGACCGTAAAATTCTCCGCCCAAACTACAAGTGAGCCGCCATTAGGCATCGCATCGCGCGCATTGACCGAAAGATTAAGCAACACTTGGTGGAGCTGAGTTGGATCGCCCTGGATTGACCAAAGGTCGTCCGGATAACGGCCGCTGATCTCAATTGATTTCGGGAATGTTTTGCGCGCGATGTCGACGATTTCCTCGATGAGATGGCTCGGCTTGATCAAGACGCGCTCGCCTTCGACCCCCCGCGCGAAGGTCAGAACCTGCTTCACCACGCTGGCGCCGCGCTGTGCGCTCTCTTCAATTAGCGAAATGGCTGATTGTCGATCTTCTTCAGCGAGCTCGCTGCGCAGGACCTGGGAGCACATCAGAATGGGCGTGAGAATATTGTTTAAATCATGGGCGACGCCGCTGGCCAGCGTGCCGATACTTTCGAGGCGCTGGGCACGCAAGAGCTGCGTCTCGAGCTTCTTTTGCTCGGTTATATCGTTGTTAATCGACATGACCGACCGCGGAGTGCCGTCGGCATTGCAAATAAGACTGGACCAGACTTCCACGGTTAATTTTCGACCGTCTTTGGTTACCTCATCGAGGACACCGCGAAATTCGCCGGTCGATAACAAGGTCGTTGAAATCGAATCAATTTCCTGCCGGTTCGACAGAATCAATGCGTCAACTGGCTGGCCGATCGCTTCGTTGGCAGTCCAGCCATACAATCGTTCAGCCCCACTATTCCAGAAAGTGATGAGCCGATCATCGAAATTGCGGACAATGATTGCATCGTGTGCGCGATCGAGCATTTCTGCTTGCTCGCGCAAACGTTCTTCAGCGCGCTTGCCCTCTTCTTGTAACCGTCTTTGCTGCACCGCGCGTTCGACGGCTTGACCAAGACGCCCCAGACGGTCTTTCAGAACATAATCGGCGGCACCGGCCCGCATCGCCGCGACTGCGGTTTCCTCACCGATTGTGGCCGAGATGAGGAGAAACGGAACTTCCAATCCGCGTTCCTTAACCAGTTCAAGGGCGCGCAGCCCGCTGAACTGAGGCATTGAATAGTCCGAAAGAATGATGTCGATGTTAGGATCCAGATTGGCCGAGAACTCCGACTCGGTCGCCACCCGCCGCCACTCGGGCTCGAAGCCGCTGCGGCGCAATTCACGCAGGATCAGTTCTGCGTCATTGGCGTCGTCCTCGGCAATTAGGACACGGAGTTGTTTGTCAGCCATCGATTTTTGGGGGTTGATTGAGCAGCAGCCAGTACATTCCCAATTCCTGCACTGCCCCGGCAAAGCCATCGAAATTAACCGGCTTTACGATATAGCTATTGACGCCCAATCGGTAACTTTCAACGACGTCCTTTTGCTCTTTCGAAGAAGTGAGAACGACAATCGGTATGCTGTTGGTGCGGTCATCGCTCTTGACCCGACGCAGCACTTCAATTCCGTCGATCTTCGGCAATTTTAGGTCGAGTAAAATGACCTTCGGGACGGCTGTAACTGGACGCCCGGAGTATGGTCCTTCTCCAAATATGAAATCCAATGCTTCCGCTCCGTCCCGCGCGATCTGTATGCGATTGCCCAGCTTGGCTTTTTTCAATGCTCGCAAGGTCAATTCCAGATCTTGCGGCGTGTCTTCGACGATCAATATTTCGACTGCGTTGTTTTCGTTCATGCCGTAGTTCCTTCTTTCATGGTGAAATAAAAAGTGGCTCCACGATCGACGGCCCCTTCCGCCCAAACCCGACCGCCGTGGCGATGGATAACCCGTTGTGTGATGGCCAGGCCGACACCGGTTCCTTCGAATTCATCCGCCCGATGTAGTCTTTGGAAGACGCCGAAAAGCTTGTTTGCGTAGCGCATGTCGAAACCGGCGCCGTTATCGCGAACAAAGTAAATCGTTTCGCCGTTTTCCGGCTTGGATCCGATCTCAATTACGGCCTTCTCGCGTTTGCGCGTGTATTTCAACGCGTTCGACAACAGGTTGATCCAAACCTGCTTCAACAAGGACGGATCGCCCTCGCAAGGAGGCAGGTCGCTGATCCGGATGTTGATTTTGCGTCCATTTTGTTGCGGCCGCAGTTCGCCAAGGACATCGCGCACAAGGTTGGATGATTCAATCGGTTGTTTGTGCAACGGCAGCCGGCTCAAGCGCGAGAAGGTTAGTAGATCGTCAATCAACCCGCCCATCCGCTGAGCGCCTTCGCGAATCGTTTTCAGGTAATGGAGACCTTCCTCCGGCAACTGCGGACCGTAATCTTCCAGCACAGCCTGCGAAAAACCGTCGACCGCGCGCAACGGCGCACGCAAATCGTGCGAGACCGAATAGGAAAATGCCTCAAGTTCCTTGTTGGCCGCTTCCAAGTCGGCCGTTCGTCGCGCCACCCGCTCTTCGAGTTCTGTATTTAATTTGTGAAGCGCTTCCTCGGCGTGTTTGCGCGCCGATATGTCCACACAAAATTCCACGCAAGCGTCGTTACCGAGAGAGCTACCCGCAAAAACAAACCATTGTTTCGTGCCGTCTTTGCGGATGTATTCTTTTTCATACGGACCAACCCGGCCAGTCCTCGTAAATTTCTTTAACTCTTCCCTGCTTGCCTCTAAATATTCCGGCGGCGTCAGCTTCTGCCAGGTCAGTTGACGGGCTTCCACCTCGCGCCGGCTGTAGCCCATCACGTTGAGGAACGTGTCGTTGGCGTCAACCATCGCGCCAGACGCTAGATCCCAAAACATCACCCCGACCGTCTCTACTTCTAACACCTTCTTCAGCCGCTCATTGCTCTCGCGCAGCGCCGTTTCGGCGTGTTTGCGGTTGGTGATATCGTTGGCCAGAACCAGCCTGGCCCGCCGGCCAATCCAGTCGAGCACGTGTGAGGTAATCTCCACGTCGATAATCGTACCGTCCTTTTTGCGGTGTCGCCATTCGGCGGGATTATTCAGGTCTTGATCGTCCTGCGACACATCGACTATCAATGCTGGTACGTCTTGGGCGGGACGGATGTCTTTGATGGTCATTCTCAGAAATTCATTCTCAGAATATCCATAGTGCCTAATCGCGGCAGCGTTCACGGCCAGAAATGAAAGCGTTTCAAGATCGTAAACCCACATCGGGTTTGGATTGCTCTCGAACAATTCTCGGTAACGCTCTTCGCTCCGACGCAGCGCTTTCTCGGCCTGCTTTTGTTCGCTCATGCCCGCGTTGAGAAAAAACATGCCCAACGCCAGGACTGAAATACTCACAAACACGCCGAGCGGCAGGAGGAGAAATGTGGCCGTGGATGCCATCTGCGCGCGTTGGCGATCGCCGC
>JAICWQ010000226.1 GCA_025934755.1 Chthoniobacterales bacterium
AAAATGCCGCAATGATCAATAGTCTTCCATCGAGCCGGGCGCCGGTCTGCACAATCAGATGGTTGAATTTTGAGAAATAAGGACTATCCAGTCCCGTCACCCCGCGCTCTCGCTTGAGCGTCTCCAGAACTTCGCGCGAATTTGTGCTCCGCTTGGCGAGAATTAGCCGCCGGTTGACGGCATCGTGCGATCTTTTTTTCTCGGTGATGAACCAAAATGCTCCCTGTACGGCGAAGACGACCGCGCAAAAGATAATGATGAAAATGAGCCAAAGCTGGTTCAATGGATGCCTATACAGGCTGGGATGGGTCGAAGTAGGTGTTGGGCAGCTCGATCCCGTACGCCTTCAACTCCTGCAAGAAGCCCGGCCGCACGCCGGTCGCGCGGAAGGTGCCATGGATTCCAAGGTCGTCGCTCCGTTCCTTCACAAAGCGATAAATCTCCTGCATCTGGATGATATCGCCCTCCATCCCGGTGATCTCACTGATGCTCATGACGCGCCTTTTGCCGTCGGGCAGGCGCTGAAGCTGGATAACGAGCCTTAAGGCGGAGGCGATCGTACCGCGGATGCTATTCGGGCCCATCGGAATTCCGGCCATTGCCACCATCTGTTCGAGGCGCTTGAGCGCGTCGCGCGGGGTGTTGGCGTGGATCGTGGTGAGCGACCCTTCATGACCGGTATTCATGGCCTGGAGCATGTCGAAGGCCTCCTCCCCTCGGCACTCACCAACAATAATGCGGTCGGGACGCATACGCAGCGCGTTTTTCACAAGCTCGCGCTGCCGAACCTCGCCCTTTCCTTCTGCATTGGCCGGACGTGTTTCCAGACGGCCAACGTGCGTTTGCTGAAGCTGCAATTCTGCCGCATCCTCGATCGTTATAAGGCGCTCATCGTCCGGAATATAGTTCGATAGCGCATTCAACAGGGTTGTTTTTCCGCTGCCGGTGCCGCCTGAAACAAGCACCGAAATTTTTCCGTGCACTGCGGATTGAAGCAGATGTGCCATTTGCGGCCGAATCGATCCAATCTCAATCAACCGATCCATCGAGAATGGCTTTTCGGAAAATTTGCGAATTGAAACCAGCGGCCCGTCGACAGAGATGGGCTTGATAGCGATGTTCACGCGCGACCCGTCGGGCAAGCGAGCGTCGACCATCGGTGACGATTCGTCGACACGCCTTCCTATCCCCGCGACAATTTTGTTGATGATCCGAAGCAGATGCGCTTCATCTTTGAAGTGAACCCTGGTCCGCTCTAATTTACCGAAGCGCTCGACGAAACATATTTTATGAGTGTTGATCAGAATATCGTTGACGGTTGGATCCTTTAAAAGAGGCTCGATCGGACCAAATCCGATCATCTCGTCGACAATTTCTTCGGCGAAGAGACCCAATTCCTTTTGGTTTAGCGAGAGCCGCTCTCCGCGAACATACTCTGCGACATATAGTCGAATTTCTCGGACCAATTCCTCGCGCGATAGCTTCTCCAGTTGAGCCAGATTGAACTCATCGATGATCTGCGTATGTAACTTAAGCTTCTCTTCGAGAAGCGCGGGCCGCTTATCGATCAGTTCCTGGTATATTGCTTGAGCATTAAATGTCGTGGCGCGCTCGGCGGGGGCCGGCTCGATTACGGTCGGCTTTGGTTCGCGAACTGAATTATGCAGACCAAAAAAACTCATTGTACGCTACCTTGACCGTGTCCTCACTTACGCAGAGGAGGCCGCCAATCCCACAACTTGAGGTCATCTTAAGGCCAAACAGTAGCGCATTTTTACAACAACGCTATCATATTTGTGCGGACAATATTGACATTCCGAATTAAGGCTAACTCCCCACGTCAATTGACCGTCCTCCGCGGGGTAGTTTTTCTTAGGTCTACGCAAAAGTTAGTCACTTTCGCAAACTCCTTGGCATTACGGCCGGAGCCGCCCAAGGCCGCTGGAGTTCCAACATTGACGCGGTCAGTGCTCGACGGGTCGTCAGATACGTAGAGCACCTTTTGGTCGCCGAGTACGCGCTTGACGTGATGCTGTCTCTCGATCCGCCCGAAAAGCCGGCGGCTGACTTTATTCAGTACAACCGCAATTTCGGACGAAGATGTTTTAGCGGCAAGAACGGCATCCAGCGTTGCTCTCAACTGACGCAAGCACGGAATCGTGTTGATCCCGGTTATTAAAATGGCGGTCGAATTTTCGAGAGTGGGTACGGTCCAGCTAAACCAGGACACCGGCAGATCGAGGACGATGAAATCGTACCGCTCCAGAATCATTTCCAGCAATGCATCGAGCGCGGCCACATTGATTTCGCATGGATCCAATTTGCTTCGTGGCGCTGCAAATACGTCAAGTCCGCTTTTGTGGTGGCTGATGAAAAGTTCAAAAAGCTGCTCATCAAGCCGCTCGGGATATTCGAATATTTCCTGGATTTGAAGCCTGGCTTCTATGTCCAGAAAATCGCAAACATGGCTGGTCTGAAAATCCAGATCGACATAGCAGACCTTGGGCGAGTTGCGCCCTTTCGACAGCTTGATTTGCAGAGCAACCTCAAGCGCGATCGTCGTGTTCCCTACACCGCCCATTGCCGGCAAAAACGACAGGATCGCAGGACTTCGCTTTTCATCCGCCCGGGCGCTTTCGCTCGGCGGCCGTTTCGCGGTTTGCCGGTGAATGATTTCCGGAATTTCTTGCAGCGATCCACCGGCCGCAACCCAATCCGCACCGCCCGAGCGTATGAGACGCTTGTAGTCGTTGGTCGAGATTTCGTTGCTGATCAGGATAAAAAACACCCGATCGCGGTGCCGCATCGAAATGCTGATAAAATTTTGAATGCCTTCCGAGGACAATGATGGCGAAAGAAAAATCACAACGATCTTTCCTTCACTGCGGCTAATCTCGGCGGCCAAATCCTCAATTCTTTTGATGTGACGAAGTTCAGGCAAGATTACCCTTAGCTTTGCCTCGATTTCTTCGTTTTGGGTGTTTGCAGCGTCCGGAGACAAAAG
>JAICWQ010000116.1 GCA_025934755.1 Chthoniobacterales bacterium
GATTCGTCACCAGACGGTTTCCCAGCGAAAAAGGCAGGACCAATGCGCGATGTCGCGGTCCTTCGTTGTCGTAAGAGAAACCTTTGCCGTCGTGACCGACTTCGATTGTAGCTTCATCAAATTCGATGAATTGGTAGGGACACCGCGCTGCGGCGTCCGGACGGCGCAGCGCGGTGTCCCTACCTTGAAAAACCGGATACAGCGGATTTTGCGCAAAAACGTGTTTGATATCGGTGATGAGCAGCTCCTGGTGTTGTTGCTCGTGATGAATTCCGAGAGTGAGGATTGGCGCGATTTCGTTAAATAATTTTTCGTCGGCCCTGCTAATCAACTCATCGATGTCCGCATCGATCGATGCGCGATATTTCTTCGTTTCCTCAACCGTGGGCCGCGAAATCAGGCCGCGCAGATCGCGCCGATGCATTGTGCCGGCGGCGTTGTAATAAGAATTGAAGAGATAGGCGTACTCGGGAACCGCATCGCGATATCCGGAGACCCACTTTTTCAGAATAAAGGTCTCGAAGAACCAGGTGGTATGGGCGAGATGCCACTTTGCCGGGCTGACGTCCGGCATCGATTGAACGACACAATCTTCCGGCGCGAGATTTTCGGAAAGTCTGCCAGTGAAACTGCGAACTTCGTGGAAGCGCCCAAGAAGATGTTCCGCAGACGAGGCCGCGGCCGAACGCGTGGTCGCGGTCGCTGTCCGGTTTCGATTAGCGACCGCGGTCTGAATCAAGTGATTCCGCCCTCCTGTTCGAGCTCCTCCTTGCGCGCTTCGAGCATTTGATCGCGAGCGGCCTCTTCGCGGCCGTCAGTGACAAGATGTTCGCCGACAGTCTCTTCGTCTTCCTCGATTCCAGGACGCGGAACGCGGTGTCCACGGTCGTCCGGGGTGATCTCCCATTCTTTCTCGAGCTTAATTGTCTGATCGTTCTCTTCGGGCGGCTCATTGTTTTCAACGCCCATTAGTTCCTCGCGGGCCTGGCTCCAATCGGAATCGGTAAATTCGTCCGGGTTACGCTCGTCGATCAATGCAATCTCGCGCGCGCGACGCTCAATGTCTTCCGGTGAGGCAACCCCCATCCCATTGCCGTGGAGCTCGATTTTTCCGCTAATCGGTTTCTTTTCCTTCATACTTGAGTTTCGAAAACCGAATCAGGTCTACGTGCAAAAAGTTACAGCGCGAATTGCAACGGGCAAAGAGGATTTTCCTCGGTCCGGATTCGGCGGATAATTGAAAAATCGATGGACGATCCGAGATTTTTGTCCCTGAAAAACGGTGGCCGCCTAGCCTTTGTGGAATATGGGGCAGCCGGAGGCGAACCAATTTTCTTTTTCCACGGCTGGCCAAGTTCGCGGACGATGGCCGAGCTGACCGATTCGGCCGCCCGGGAACTCAACCTTCGGATCATTTCGGCCGATCGACCCGGAATCTGTGATTCAAGTTTTCAACCCAACCGGCAGTTGCTTGATTGGCCAGATCTTCTGCAACAATTTGCAGATCATCTCGAGATCGAGCGATTTCGCCTGCTCGCTTTTTCGGGTGGCGCTCCTTATGCCTACGCGGCGGGTTTGAAATTGCCCGCGCGGGTGAGGACGATTGCGATTGTCAGCGGTGCGGTGCCATTTGCCGATCTTCGCGATCATGGCGGTCTCCTTCCGTTATATCGGTGGATGATCTGGTTTTATGGAAATCAACCACGGCTGCTGCGGACATTATTTCAAATCGCCCGCCCAATTGTTTCGTGGCGAACGTCGTTACGGATGGCGCGAAAGTTTTTGCGGATGTTGCCAGAGCCGGATGCGGAGGCGCTTCGCGGCAGCGCTGCTTTTGACATTTGTTTCGAAAGTCAGCGTCGAGCCTGGCGCGGATCGGGCGCGGATGGCGTTATGGCTGACGCCGAAATTTACGGAAGACCCTGGGGCTTCCGATTGGAAGAGGTGACTGTGCCGGTTCGGTTGTGGCACGGAAAGAAAGACCGCGCGTTTTCATTTCAAACTGTTGAAGAAACCTCAAAACGATTGCCGAACTGTGTTGCCCGTTACATTGACAACGAGGGCCATTTTTCGCTCCCGATTCGATATATGCGCGAGATCCTGGAGGACTTGATCGCGGTAGGGAGGGGCGATTGACCCAATCGCCCCCGGGCGGTTCGGTGAACCGCCCCTGCCTAAAAAACCCGTGCGCTGTTCCAAGCCCACGGTAGATGTGTATGAGTGGAAGATTTTACCGGAACGATTCAGGACCAGCCGGCCCGGCGGCTCTGGACATTGGAGGCGCCATTCGACGAACGAGTCCGGGCTTTGGTTCGGGACTGGGGCGCAACCAAGACGCCTGAGCTCGTCGAAGAAATGATCGTAACCGCGCTGAAGATGGCGCGCGACGAGATGAGCGTGGCCGACCTCAAGCTGATGAATCGCTCGCTCAAAGAAATGCGGTACGCCGCAAAAATTTTCGCGCCGTATGCCCATTTTCGGAAAGTGGTCGTCTTCGGTTCGGCCCGAATTCCTCCCGACGCGCCCGAATCGAAAGTTGCCGAAGAATTTGCCCACAGAATGGCTGAGAATAAATACATGGTCATTACCGGGGGCGGCGAGGGGATCATGGGCGCGGCCCAGAAAGGGGCAGGCCGCGAGCACAGTTTTGGTCTGAATATCCGGCTGCCATTCGAACAGCACGCCAATGAAGTGATCGAGGGCGACCCAAAACTGATTAATTTCAATTACTTTTTTGATCGGAAGCTGAACTTTGTGAAGGAATCGCACGCGTTTGTCCTTTTCCCGGGCGGCTTCGGAACGATGGACGAAACGTTTGAGGTCCTCACCCTGATGCAGACCGGCAAGGCGCGAGTCATTCCAGTCGTCATGCTGGATCGACCGGGTGGAAATTATTGGCAAACCTGGATGAAGTTTCTCACCGAATATCTGCGCAAGCTCGGCCTCGTATCAGCCGAGGATTTCTCGTTTTTCAAGATCGCGCCGGACATCAACGCGGCGGTTCACGAGATCCTGCAGTTTTACAAAGTTTATCACTCGACTCGATGGGTTGGCGAACAGCTCGTAATCAGAATCTGCCGTCGGTTGTCGAACGAAGCCGTCACGGAGTTGAACAGGCAGTTTTCGGACTTGCTTCGCGAAGGCGAAATCGTGCAGGGGAGCGCGCTGCGGCCGGAAAAAAACGAGCCCGAAATTTGGAATCTGCCGCGGTTAATTCTAACACCTCACCGCAACAATTTCGGCCGGATTCGGCAACTGATCGACGCGATCAATCTCGCTTCAGTCGCGTAGAATTGGCTGCGGATCAGCGATTGGCGCAAGCGGCGCCGGTTTCACGCGTTCCTTGACCGGCACCCGCCGTTTTCGGTTCGCTTGGACGAGGGCGAGATCGACGTCGAGTTTTGCCCGCATCATGCGATCGAAACAGAAATTTTCGCGGGCAAAGCGAAGTCCATTGTCGGCGCATCGCTCGGCCAGGTTTGGATCAGACAGAAACAGGAGGATCGCGGTGGCCAACGCGTTGCTGTCGTTTGGTTGCACAATCAAACCGCTTTCGCCGTGCACGATGATTTCAGGAACGTCGCCGACCCGGGTGGCGACGACCGGTCGCCCGCTAGCGAACGCTTCGCGCAAAACAATCGGCGACGCTTCGGTGTGACGCGACGCGATTACGACCATGTTCGCCGCCGCCAGAATGTCGGGAATGTCCCAGCGATATCCCATCATCAAAACGTTGCCATTAAGTCCCGCTCGATCGATTGCCTTGCGCACCCATTTTTCCCGGCTCCGGCCGCCGGTGGCTTCGCCGACGAAAACGAACCGGGCATCGGGCCTTTGATGAAGAACGATCCGGGCCGCTTCGACCAAATTGAACTGACCCTTGTCAGGCCGAATCATGCCGATGTTCGCGATGATCGGTGTTTCGGCAGACAGGCCAACTTCGCGCCGGAACTTCATCCGGTCGCGGCTGGGCGAGAATTTATCGAGATCGACCGCCGACCCGATAACTTCGATTTTGTCCGGAGCGATGCCGTATTGTTCGATGAACTCGTTCTTAATGACTCGGGCGTCGGCCACAATTTTCGCGCAGCCGTGTTTATAAATGAAGGCGCGCTGTTTCTTTCCGAGGGGATCAGTAATGCAACGGGCGCGGGTCACCGGCCAGCCGCAAAGAAAGAGTGGCAGACAGAGCCAGTGATCCTTGGAGCTATAGCTCTTGATCAGATCGACGCGATTGCGGCGGCAGAAAAGCCAGATGCGAAACGAAATCAAAGGATTGATGCGATGCTTGAGCGACATCGGGACGACTGGAGTTCCGAGCTCGCGCGCCTTGGTCATTACTTCGCTGGTCGGATCGCAAATCAGCCAGGCCCGGTGACCGTTGGCGTTGAGCCAATTGATTTCGAGACAGGTCCGATATTCCTGTCCGCCCCAACTGCCGCTGCTCTCGAGATGGAGTAAATTCACGCCGGGTGGTCGACCTTTCCGCCAGTGTGAACACTTTCCTGGCGTTTTTCGAGAATATAATCGTGGATCGTATTTACCGAGCGGAGGGCCCTTCCGGCCACCTCTGAGTTGGGCACCCCTACGCCGAAGGTTTTTTCCATGCTGACCACCAGCTCGAGGGCATCGATCGAGTCGAGCCCGAGTCCGCCGGCCCCGAAAAGGGGTAAATCATCACCGATTTGCTCCGGCGTTACCTGGAGCATCAGATTCTTGACCAACATCTCCTTGATGCGCGATCGCAGGTCAGGGTCGGACATAGGGTTAAGGCCGCGCGAAATTGTCGCAAAGTTCAGGCGGGGTCAATCAAGATCGACAAGCTTGCCGCGGCGCGCGTCCTGACGCGCATAAAACTTTAAACCTTGTCCACTTGCCGGCCGGGATTAATTCCCTGATTGGGATCGGCTTGTGCGGCGGTCGGAGGATTTTGTGGAACAGTCGATGGCGGCGGAGTCGCCTTTGCCGTGGTTTCGTTCCCCGACTTGTGCAGCTCGTCAGTGAATTCGTCCTTGGCTTTTTGGAATTCCTTAATCGCCTGGCCGAGCCCACGGGCGAGTTCCGGCAGTTTCTTTGCTCCAAACAGGACCAGAATGATGAGCAGGATGACCAGCAAATCTGGTCCGCCCAGGTTCATGAAACTGGCGAGCAAGCTCATATTACGGGGGACATTCAGACCCGTTGGGCAAAGTTGCAAGGCAATTCGAGGCTGGCCAATCCTGCGCTCCCGTACGGGCTGCCCACGCTCATTGAGACGGATACGCCGCACAGACTATGAACAGGTCAGTGTGATCCGGGGAGATTTGGCCATCGACACGGTACCATCGGTTGTCGCCAGCGAATGTATCCAGCTTCGTTTGGGACGATTTAAGAATCCACTGAACATTACCACTGCCGTCGACTAGGACATGTGTTCCGTAGCCGCGTGGCGCTTTGGAATCCTCGATTTTGAAGATCCGCCCGATCGGGGAATAAGCAGACCCTTCGTGCTGGCAAGGCGGTTTTACGGAGGCGTCAGAAGGTGTTAGATTTGGAGAAGTCGGACCGCGGCATCTGGCAATAAGGGCGAAAGCAACCGCCATGACAAGTACAGCCGTAAAATTCATTCAGAGAAAAAAATGTCAGCAATGTTGAGTTCCCTAGGCTCCTGCTTCCGAAGCCATTCATGTTGGGAAAAGGAGTCGTTACAAAGTTTGCAGTATCAGAGTTTTCTCCTCGCTTGAAATTATGCGAGACTGGCGACCCGTGATGTACAGCCATGGGCCACCGGATCGGGGCAACAAGCGTTGAATTGTAGAACCAATTACGATCTCTTTCGGACGTCCTTGAGCTAAGATTATGACTTTTGAAATATCTTCCCCTGAATGCCAACCAACAACTAGGGCCTCATGCGCATGAACATGCCACTCAACAGTTCTCCCGCTTGTATACACGACGGTTACCTCGGCTGGCTCGTTTAAGCCATCCAGCAAACCCAAGCCAGGGATTCGCCCGAAGGAATCGGCTGCGACAAACGCCAGCGTAATGCTGACAATCGTGAAAGTTTCTTTCATCGTGATAGCAATAGCATTCTTTACGGCCACCAGCTTCCTTGGCCAGCACCATATCGGTCAGCTGCGTTTTCAAACGGATTTGCGGCTGTGAAAGGGTGATTCAGCAAGTAAAATATTGGAAAAAGTGGTCCAAGAACCTGATATTGAAACGTGTGAGCTTCTTCGTGCACACCGCGGCTTAAAACGCGGTCATACCCGAACTTGTCGATTGCCGCACCTGGGCTAAATTCCTCAGCGTAGTATGTTGACCATTCGTTCTTTAGGTCATCGTACGACCAATGAGAAAGGATTGTGTTTCCCAAGGTCATGGCTGTCGAACCAAATGGCAGATTGGAGAACACGATGGCGTTGTAGCCGAAGTTCACTTGGGCACCGAGTGGCAAAGAAGCTAAACCTATCGCAGCACCAACGATTGTCTCCGGCAAATCCCATATCTTGCCGACTACATCGGCGACAATGCGCAACGCGTTGTCGACTGGTGACGTGGCCGACCCGGCGTTTTTCGTTCCCGCCTGCGAGCCGTAAGCCATCTCTTCTTGAAATAGCCTGACGAAGCCGGCTGTCAATGCGCCGTTGGCAAAGTGGCCACCGGTTAAGACGGATGCCGTGCCGCCAGCCACTGCGGACATTGCGACTCTCAACACTAAACCTGTTGGTCCGCTACCTCCAAAGCCGTTCATGCTCGGCGATAGAAACGCCGCCGTTGCGGCGCCGACAAATGCATCTCTGACATTCGCGCCTTGGATGGCCGCTGCGCCGGCCCAGAGCGCGCCAGTGATCGCCGCGTGCCCGATGTGGTTTGCCAAGCCAAGAATGCCCTGGCCGCCATCTGGCAAAAATCTGTTCAGCCCGAGTGTTATTCCTGATATCCCTGCCATTATACCTCCCGCCTCAAGTGCCTGGCCTAAATTTGCTCCCGCGAGGCTCGTACTTACGAAGCCAGAGGTGAATCCGGCCCCTACTGCCGCGACGAACGGCCCAGCTGATTGAAGGAGAGCATAGGTGACTATGTAAACGGCATAACTGATGACGGCCTTAATAATGCCGCCGACGGTCGATCCGAAAGCGTTATCAAGCCATTTGCCGAAGTTATTTAAGAAGTTGAATCCACTGGGGTCGGTAAAGCTAAGCGGATTGTTTAGAACATAGCTGTACCGATTGTAGTTTTGAGTAACCGTTGGCGCTTGGACGAATGGGTCAGCGCTCATGAACCGGCCAATACCTGGGTCATAGATTCGACCGTTCATGTTGACGAGGCCGAGCGAATCGAGCTCCTCGTGATCGGTGAAGCCGCGTGTGATAATTGAAGTTGAGCCGATTGGTCGCTGAGATTGCCAATCGGTTGTGCGACGGAAGCCCCATGCGTCGAAACTGTCGCGTTCCAACACTGCGCCTGTCGAGTCGGTAATTACATCGACTGAGCCCAAGTGATCTCGGTGGCAATACTTGGTGTCGTAGGTTGTGCTGAAAGTGTGCTCGTCGTAGGTCTGGGTGTAAATAGCAACCCGCCCGACCGGTGCGTTGATGTAGCACTTCTGTTTTGCTGTGTTGCCATCATCGACCTTCTCGAAGAAGCCGCCAATGTAAGTAGTGTCGACCAGGCCGCTGGTGCCGCTCGCATACTGCCACACCCGCTGATGATCCGGATCGTACTCGAAATAGGACGATGTGCCGCCATAGCCGGTGATTAACTGCGGTTGGTTGAACCACGTCCAGGTAGTCGAACGACCAAAGCCGCTGGTCATATTGCCATTGGCGTCGTAAGTGGCAGTCCCTGAATTACCGGCAGACAATACCGCGTGCGGATGAGCTGACCCAGCAGCCGGATAAGTGTAATCGCCGACACCATCCTTGTGGTGGATGTTACCTAAGCTGGCAGTCCCGGCGCCGACTGCGTCGTAAGAAACGTTCTGTTGAGTTTGCCCGGTTACTGTCGAATTAATCAGGCGATTCAGAGCATCGTAATTGAATGTTTCTTGGAGGGTGTTTCCCTGAATTGTCTGATTGTTGTCCTTGCGACTCTTCAGATTGCCGAGCACATCAAAGTGATATTCCAGGTTCTGGACCGCGCTTCCTCCGTTCAGGCCCGACGTGATCGTCTTTAACAACCCGTTTTGCGGAATGCAAACACGGTCGGTAACAATGCCGTTGCCGTACTGCTCTTCGGTAATGTGACCGTCGGAATCGTAACTATTAGCCTGCCAAAAAGTGACGGTCGCATCACTGTTAGTGATCTGCTTCAGGTAGCCGTTGGTATCGTAGAGATTTTTCACTACGAATCCATTGGGGTAGGTTAGGTTGTTTGGTCGACTAAACTGGTCGTAGCCCGTGGATGAAACGTAAGTGCTATTATGGGCACTCGTGCTCTGGCTGCTGAGACGCCCAAGCGTGTCATAAGTCAGCGTGTTAGAGTAAGGGGCGAGGGTTGAACCCTGGTGGGGCGTGAATTGTACAAAAGCCAGCTTCCCAACGCCTTTGCCTGCAGCGGTGTCGTAAAACCATTGTGTAATGTCACCGAGTGGCTCATCGCGCTCGATCATTCGGCCAAGTTGGTCGTACTTGAAAGTCAGCACGTTGCCGTTGGCGTCAGTTTGGTCTTTGATCTCGCCCGTTGAGTAGTAATGATAACTCCACAAGCCGAGGTCGGGATCGTTCACCGACATTTTCCTGCCGCGCACGTCATAGGTAATCACCGTGGCGTTTCCGACTGAGTCGGATGTCTGGATCAGCTCTCCAAGCGCGTCGTAGGTGTAATTGATCACGCCGGTTAACGCATCGATCACCTGTTTCAAATGGCCCGCGCCGTCCTTTGTACTCGTTGTCTGCTGACCTTTTGGGTTGGTCATGGTCGTGACCAAACCGTTGTAGGCCGTCGTAGTGAGGGTATTTACGTGCGTGCCCGTTTCATCGACGGAAGGCACTAGGAGCTGAATCACGCGGTCCAGCCCGTCATATGAGCTGCTCGCCACGGTAGGTGCATCGCCCTTGAAATAAGGCTTCGTGACCGAGCCCTTACGGCCGTGGTCATCGTAGGCGGTATCGACAAAAATAGTATTGCCGTTGCCTCCGATCGTTTCCTTGCGCATTTCCCGGCCCAACCGGTCGAAGTAAACAAGGCTTTGTGGGCCGTCGTCAGGCGTGACTCGAACCAGATAGATCGAGTTTGCCGGGGCGTTCGGGGCGTTATTGTTACCAGCTATCCATTCATAACTTGTGGTGGTATTTGTGCCGTCGGCTCGGGTGCTGAGATCCTTTCGACCGAAATCATCGTAATGAGCTGTGTCAGTCAGATTGTTAGGCCCAGTTATCGAAGTGACTGCGCCAAAACGCTCATCATAAACCTTAGCCTCATTTTGGTTGAGAGAGTTGACGGTGGTGAGGACAAACCGACCGCGAGTGTCGTAATTCGTAGTTGTGACGCGCGTGCTGTTAGCAGGACTCATATCGTTGCCGCTAACAGTGGCGGTCTGTGTATTTCCGAAAGGGTCAAACCCGTACGAGGTTTGCATCCAGCTTGCGCCGCCGGGCTCTACTGTCTCCGATCCGACTTCCCCGGTCGCGCTGTTGTAACCGAAGCCCGACGTTCGAGTGATGTTCGGTTGACCCGGCGCCTGGCTAACTACACTGCTGGTATTGACTTGCCCGATTCTCCAATTGGACGTGCTGGTCGTGTAAGTGCTAGTCGTGGTCTTTACGAAATAATTGCTGGTTGATGGAAGATCTTTGGTCTGGATAGTGGATTGAAGTGTATTGCCGTAAACATCCACGCCTCCCGTCGTTGGAACGATCGTTTCGGTATCATTGATAGCTACGCCGCCGAGGTCCCAAGCGTAAACGTGACTATCCTGTGCGTATGGAA
>JAICWQ010000070.1 GCA_025934755.1 Chthoniobacterales bacterium
AAGCACAGAATCTCGGGTACCAGGGCCAGGGTATTTATCGGTTGATTGTGAACGACAAGACTGGAACGGCGGATGAAGTGAAAGTCCTTCGAACGACCGGACACCGCGAACTCGATGCCAGCGCGATCATGAGAGCACCGGTCACACGTCAGCGGTGACAGGTCACTAATCAGCAGCGCAGATTCCAGGATTGTCCTGTCAGATTACGAGTTCGGCGTTTAACATTTCGCTCTATGGAGGAGGATCGGTCCGAACTGGATGCTTTGCAGACCAGCACGGCGCGGCGGTATCGCTATTTCATCGACATTGTCATTTTGATCGCGGCGGTCTTTGGAGTGGAAGCGGCAGCCGAAGCGATCTACCGGCCGAAGACAATGGAAGGCGGCTACATGTTTGGATTGATCGTGCAAATGGTCGAAGTCGCCATCGCGTGGTTTCTGATTCGGTTCCGGGGAGAAACCCTCGCCGATATCGGTCTGAAGCGACCACGAAGCTGGCTCCGCGTCATAGGCCTTGGGATTTTGCTGGCGGCAATTTTCTTTGGCGCGATTTACCTCTCCGAAAAGGCCGGCTTTCACCGCGAACTCAGCCGGTTCTCCGCTCTACAGGGAAACTTGCGACTGACGCTTATCTTCGTGTTCTACGTTCTGGTCGGCGCCGGCTTTTACGAGGAATTCATGTTCCGTGGATTTCTGATGCAAGGGTTCGCGATGTTTTTCGGCGGCAGTCGAGCCGCGTGGGCGGTGGCGCTAATCGTGCAGGCCGCTCTCTTCGGGGTGTCGCACGCTTATCAAAATCCGCTCGGAATATTAATTACTGGAACATTGGGAGCGTTACTCGGAGTTGTCGTTCTGTTATCCGGTCGAAATCTCTGGATCGCCATAATCGCGCACGGCCTCTTCGACGCCACCCGTTCAATCCTGTTCTATTTTCAAGGAACTCCGCACTCTTGAGATCGGCGTTTGACCCAAATTGAATCAGACTTGATCCCGGCTTCCTTCCGCGTCACCCCGAAGGACTTATGAGCGTCATCTGAAATCCAGAACCCGCTCGCGAAATTGATCGCTGAATATCTCGTGATTTAATCCGTCGGTCTTAGTAGGCCTCGGTCCGTAGGAACCGGTTCAGCGTATCCAATCCGCCCGGTCGGACGATGGCTTCGAAATGTAAAAGGGGAATTATGAAATCAGGAGACATGAGCAAAACCACCGCAATCGCAATCGCATGTTTATCTCTCGCCATGTATGCGATAGCCCAGGAAGGCGCAAGTCCTCCGGCTGGGCTGCCGGGCCAGTCGACGAGCGAGCAACCGCAAAATCAAAGCCTGCAACCGCAGGACAATTTGTCGTCGTCGATACAAACCTCGTCACTATATAATAACCACTAATAACGAATTCAGCTCCGATACTGTCGGGCTGTTTCATTTGCCATTATCGCTCGCTAAAAATGAAAGTTGATTTCGAGCCAAAGAAGTTGTTTAGATAAGTTGCAGCTATGAAGAAGCACCTGCTGGTTGCAGTCGTAGGAATCGGCTTGGCCGCTAACGCAATCGCCGATATTCAAGATCCGCCCGGCAACGATTATGGTCCGACCCGCAAACTCGGCCGCGGTATCTCCAATTTCCTGTTCGCATCGTCCGAGCTTCCCGACACGGTTTGCAAAGTGAGCAAAACGGAAGGCAACGTTGCCGCTGCTGGGTACGGGGTGGTCCGAGGTCTTGGACGTTCGACCGCGCGGCATGCGACCGGTCTCTACGAGATTTTCACCTTCCCGTTTCCAACCTGGCACGACAGCTATCGCCCGGTTTTGCCTAACGACATACCCTGGATTCATGCCGGCTACGCCGAGTTCGCACCCGAACTGGGCAACGAATCGAAGTATCCTTATTGCCGATCCTACTAGGGCAAAAAGCGTCTCCTGCCGTTTGCGCTAATCACAAATCGGTTGACCGCGCAAGCAAGCGGCGTAACAAGTAACCCGATTCGATTCCGAACAGGCGGTCGGGTAATGTTAAATCCCAGGAAATTTCCCACGCTGCCCTCAATCGGCGTTCTCACGCTGATTTATTTTGTCGCCGGTTATTTTTCCCTGAAGCTGGCGATGATCAATCCGAGCGCTTCACCGGTCTGGCCGCCGGCTGGAATCGCGCTGGCTGCACTCGTGGTGTTCGGCTTTCGCATTTGGCCGGCCATTTTCATCGGCGCATTTTTCTTCAACATCACTACCGCGGGCAACATTTTTACTTCGCTCGGCATTGCCAGCGGCAACACCTTCGAAGCATTATGCGGCGCGTGGCTGGTAAACCGATTTGCCGGTGGAAGGCAAGTGTTCGAACGACCACAAAATGTGTTCAAGTTCGCCTTGGCTGCCGTGTTTAGCACAATGGTCAGCCCCTTATTGGGCCTAACCAGTCTCGCTCTGGCCGGGTTCGCCCAGTGGTCCAACTATTGGCAAATCTGGCTCACCTGGTGGCTCGGCGACACGTCGGGAGAATTGGTCGTGACACCGTTGCTAGTGCTGTGGAGCGTCCCGGCTACCCAACGCAAATGGAACCGCAAAGAAGCGGTCGAAGTCGGCGTTTTGCTTTTGCTCCTGGTAATTCTAGCCGAAATCGTCTTCGGCGGATGGTCCGGAATTTCCGCGCGCAATTATCCGGTCTCTTTCCTTTGCGGTCCGATTGTCATTTGGACTGCGTTCCGTTTCACACCCCGAGAGACCGCCACCGGTGTTTTTGTCCTCTCCTCGATCGCAATCTGGGGAACGCTCCACACTTTCGGTCCATTTGTTTTGCAAACCACGAACCAATCGCTCCTGATGCTGCAGTCGTGGACTGCCGCGCTGACGATTACGGCAATGGCAATCGCGGCCGCAATCGCCGAGCGCAATCGGGCGCAGGCGGCAATCAAGCAACAGAAGGAAGCGGTCGAGACGGCGAACAAAACGAAAGACAATTTCCTGGCGATGCTTTCGCACGAGCTGCGGACGCCGCTTACCCCGGTCATCGCCGCGCTTGACGCGTTGGAATCGGAAACGCCCCCTTCCGAGATGGCACAAGTTTCGTTGTCCATGATCCGGCGCAACGTGGAACTGGAAAGCCAGTTAATCGACGACTTGCTTGACCTGACCCGAATTGCCAAAGACAAACTCCAGCTCCGCTTCGGTTCGATCGACGCACACGAAATCATCGCCAGCGTAGTGGAAATCTGTCGGGCAGAAGCGGAGGAGCGACGACTTAATGTGCGAACGAATCCGCGGGCCGGCGCGCATCACGTGTTGGCAGACTCGGCCAAGTTTCAGCAGATCATTTGGAACCTGGTTAAGAACGCGATTAAATTTACCGGTGAAAACGGGGATATCATGATTTCGACAACGAATCCCGAGCCCCAAACTCTGGTCATCAACGTCAAAGACACCGGCATCGGCATCGAACCGGAAATCATGAGTCGCATTTTCGATCCATTCGAGCAGGGCGAACAAGCATTTCAACGAAGATACGGCGGTCTCGGTCTCGGTCTGGCGATTTCGAAGTCGCTCACTCAGGCGCATGGCGGCACTCTCACTGCGCAAAGCAACGGTCGAGATCAAGGCTCGATGTTTACTTTAACAATAAAGACCGTCTCGCCACCGGTGCGCGTGGTAAAATTCGCCGCGCCCGCGCCGGAAACTCGTCCCCTGCGGATATTGCTGGTGGACGATCATGTCGATACCTGCACTGCGCTGGAGCGATTGTTGGTTCGGCGTGGTCACTTGGTCGCAGCCGCGCATAACGTCCGTTCGGCAATGGAAGCTGCCGCGCGCAGTTCTTTTGATCTTCTCATCAGCGACATCGCGTTACCTGACGGCACCGGCACCGAACTCATGACTTACCTTCGCGCAATTTCCCATATTCCAGGAATCGCAATCAGCGGTTTTGGGATGAACGGTGACATCGAAAAAAGTTTCGACGCCGGTTTCGCCGAACACCTTGTCAAACCGGTAAAAATGGAAAGCCTTGAAGCCGCGATCGACCGGGTGATGGCGACGAGTTCGGAATAAACGCTCGGTGTTTTATTAACACCGCCGCTTAAGCGCGGTGACATTCGCAGCGTTCCTCGTTAAACCGTTTCGACTTTTGTTCGCGTTTACCACCCCGCTGAAGCAGGGTGTTAATGACAATGCGGACGGTCGACCTGAAAATCGAGGACATTGCCTTTGGTGGCAAAGGCGTGGGACGGGAACACGGGAAAGTCGTTTTCGTTCCATTTACCGTCGACGGTGAGGTCGTTACCGCCAAAATCACCCGTGAAAAAAAACAAATGGCCGAAGCCGAGGTCGTCGATATTAAGACACGTTCGACGAAACGGGTAGATCCGCCGTGCCCCTACTTCGGGCAATGTGGCGGGTGCGCCTACCAACACATCGAATACCCGCACCAGCTCGAACTCAAATCCCGCCAGGTTCGCGATCTTCTACAACGAATTGGAAAATTCAAAGACGCGCCGATCCGCCAAATAATTCCGTCTCCTCTCGCTTATGCCTACCGCAACCGGATTACCGTCCATGCCGAGGACGGCGTGATTGGTTATTTCCGGCGTGATTCCCATCGCCTGATCGACGTCGAACAATGCCCAATCGCAAGGGATGAAGTGAATCGAAGGCTGGCGGACCTGCGCGAACGGAGGGTTCCCGACGGTCACTACACCTTGCGGGCAAAGGTGGATCGGCCTCTCCGAGGACGATTAAACACGCGCCCGCAGAGCGCGTCCCGCCATTTTTCCCAGACCAATGACGGAGTCGCCAATGCGCTTCGCGATCTCATTATTGAACTGGTGCCGCCGAATCAGGAACTGTTGATCGACGCTTATTGCGGCGCCGGGTTTTTTGCCAAAGCATTGATGGGCAAATTCCAGCGAATTGCCGGGATCGACTGGGACCGGTTTGCCATTGCCGCTGCCAAGGAAAATGCGACGGCCAAGGAAACCTACATTGCGGGCGACGTCGAAGCCGGGCTCCGGTCAGCCTTGCAAGATTGCGACCTGCAGAAAACTGTTTTGCTTCTTGATCCGCCGGCGGCGGGCCTGACGTCGCAGGTGCGCGAAACTATTCTGGATATTGCGCCGGCGACAGCAGTTTACGTTTCGTGCAATCCAGCTACCCTCGCCCGCGACCTCGGTGACTTGCGCCGACGGTTTGAAATTCAATCGATCACCCCGCTCGATATGTTTCCGCAGACCGCCGAAATCGAAGTTGTCGCCGAGTTGCGCCGATACAATTGAACGTTAAACCTTTGCTGTGAATCCACTGAAAGTCCTGATCGCCGACGCCATCTCGCAGAGCGGGATCGATGAGCTTTCACGAGATGGAGCGCTCGAGGTTTCAAAGCAAGTAAAGTTGCCACCAGACAAGCTGATCGAAATCATTCCGCAATTTTCCGCGCTCATTGTCCGAAGCGAAACAAAGGTCACCAGCGCGGTGCTCAACGCCGGCACGCGACTTCGCGTGGTCGGTCGGGCCGGGGTCGGCGTCGACAATGTCGACGTTGAAACGGCCACGCGACGGGGCGTGCTCGTGCTGAACGCGCCCGGCGGCAACACGGTTTCCACCGCCGAACATGCTTTTTCCCTTTTGCTCAACGTAGCCCGAAAAATTCCCCAGGCCGATGCGAGTTTGCGTAACAAACAATGGAGCCGGAAAAATTTTGAAGGCGTTGAGCTCTATAATAAGACGCTCGGAATTATCGGCATGGGACGCATCGGCAGCGAACTGAGCCGGCGGGCGATCGCTTTCGGAATGCGGGTCGTCGCCTACGATCCTTACCTCTCTGCGTCGCGCGCCCGCAGTTTGCAGGTCGAGTTGGTGGAAGAGCTCGGCGATTTGCTGGAGGGCGCGGATTTTATTTCGCTGCACACCCCGCTAACCGAGGAGACTCGTAATGTTCTCGACGCGGCCCGAATCGCCAAGACAAAGCGCGGGGTCCGAATTATCAATTGTGCTCGTGGAGGATTGATTGAGGAAAATGCCCTGGCGGCCGCGTTGCAGGATCGACATGTCGCCGCGGCCGCGCTGGATGTGTTTGAAGTTGAGCCGTTGCCGGAGGATTCGGTGTTGCGCTCGGCCCCAAATCTGATTCTGACGCCACACCTTGGGGCTTCGACGGCCGAGGCCCAGGAAAGTGTCGGATTCGAAATCGCGCAATCGATCCGGGCCGCTTTGCTCGAAGGGACGATCCGGAACGCGGTCAACATGCCAAGTCTCGACGCCAAGACCTTGTCAGTCATTGGTCCGCATCTTCGTTTTGGCGAAAAACTCGGCCGATTTCTCTCCCAAGTCGCTCCTCGTCGAGTCGACGAATTGAAAGTCAATTACAGCGGCAAAGTGAACGAGCTCGACACCGGGCCAATCACCCGGGCCGTGTTAAAAGGTTTTTTGCAAAATGCCGGCGGCGCGGACGTCAACGAAGTCAACGCGCCCGCCTTCGCCGAAAGCCTCGGGCTGAAGATTACGGAAACCCGAATTAGCGCGCTCGGCGATTACACCGATCTTCTCGAACTCTCGGCGGAGGCGGAACGGAAAACTGTTTCCGTAGGCGGCGCATTTTTTGGAGCAACGCCCCGGATCGTTAGCGTGAACAGCCGCCCGGTTGAAGCGCGGCCTAACGGCGTGATCCTCGTTCTTGAAAACACCGACCGGCCGGGCATTGTTGGCCGAATTGGAACGTTGCTCGGCAAGCACGACGTAAACATTGCGACGATGTCGCTCAGTCGAAATCAGGCCGGCGGAACTGCGCTCACCGTTTTGAATCTTGATAACGTGCCGAGCGCGGATTTGTTGAAGGAAATTCGCGCCAGCGAAGACATTCAGTCGGCGCAGGTCGTTCAGTTGTGAGTTTCGGTTTTCGATTATGTCGCTCGAGGTAGCGCGAGGGCGAGATTCGTGGCTCGGGGCGCTGGTTGTCACGATTGCCGCTGCGACTTTGTATTTTTTTTCTGCCGCACGCGATATTGTCGTCGGCGATACGCCGGAATTAATTACCGCTGCCGCGACTCTCGGGGTGGCGCATCCGCCAGGTTATCCCCTTTTCACCATCCTGGGCCACCTTTTCACATTACTCCCATTCGGCTCAATCCCGTTCCGAGTGAATCTGCTCTCGGTTGTGTGCGATTCGCTCGCGGTCGGCGTTGTTTACGTAATCGCAGACCATTTGGTTCGATCCCGGATCGCGGCCGCGGTGGCGGCGATAGGTCTCGCAGCCAATCCAACTTTCTGGCAATGGTCGCTCGAGGCAGAAGTTTTTCCCCTGAACAATCTGTTAGCGGCAGTTCTGATTCTGCTGCTGGTGTTTTGGCACGAGCACCCCTCGAGAATGCGCGTTTTGATTGGAGCGTTTTTTGTGGCCGGCCTCGGCCTGACAAATCATCAGACGATTGTCCTGCTCGGTCCCGCCTTTTGTTTTGTGCTTTGGCGTCAGCGCGACATTCTAAGGGCGCGACCGCAAATTTTGTTGGTTGGCGCTGCTGCTTTTGCCATTGGTCTTCTGCCCTACGGTTACGTGCTCTGGGCCGCCGCGCGTCATCCGGCCTACAGCTGGGGCAACGTTTCTTCGTTAGACGATCTCATTAGTCTAATCACGCGACGCAGTTACGGATCAACGCGGTTGGTAAACACCCCCGGCTACACTGGCGGATCCGCATGGCCACGCCTGGCGGCGTTTTTCATTTCGTTCGGCTGGCTCGGCGGCATTCTGATTTGTGCGGGAGCGATCGAAGCATTCCGATCTCGACGCTGGTATTTTTGGTTCACCCTCCTGGCTTTTATTTTCGCCGGACCGTTTTTCATCTGGATTACAAACCTGAATCTTGAGAGCGCGCCCTCGTCGTTATTCGTGTTGCAGCGTTTCTTTCTGCTCGCGCACATCGTTCTCGCGCCACTAATCGCATTCGGAATCGTATTGCTCGCGAAAGTGACTGTCCGGTTATGGCCGATTCTATCTCAGCGCCTCGTTCCTGCCGTTTGTCTGGTCGCAATTGGATCGACTGTGGCAGCGAACTATCGGCGGCTGGATCACAGCGGAAATTTCATCGCCCGTCGATTTGCCGAAGATGTGATGTCACAAGCCCAGCCGGACTCGATCTTACTCGCGACCGGCGACGGCTTTGCCTTTCCGCTCATTTATTTGCAAAAAGTCGAACACATCGGAACCGACGTGACGCTCATCGTACTGCCCATGTTGCTGGGCGAATGGTACGCGAAGCAATTGCGCGAAGAACATGCCGATTTGGTCATCCCTTTCGACCGCTACGACCGTGCAACGAGGAATTTGAAGGAACTCGTTGAAGCCAATCCGGACCGGACAATTGCGTTCACCGGCACTCTGGAAAACGATCACAGCTTGGATACTGAATTTTGGCCGTATCAACAAGGTCTCCTCACTGTGATCATGCCGAAATCGCAACACCGCGACTTGGCGACAATGATTTCGCAAAATGAGAAACTGCTCGGCCAGTGCCAGCCGCCTGCTCCTGGTAGCGCGCGGTTGGACACGTTTGAAGCAGACATTGTGTCGCTCTACACGTTTGCATTTCTGCGATTAGGCGATGCGTGTGCCCAAGCAGGGCTCCCGCAGGAAGCGCGCTCCTGGTACGAGCGTGCGATCGCCATTAATCCCCAATTCTCGCAAGCACGCGACGCACTCGCCCGACTGGAACATTGATTCGCTTCGCGTAACTGTCTTTGATGGTAGCGCCGCGCAGAATCGAGATCATTACTGCGTTCGCTGCCCTTTACGTCATTTGGGGATCGACATATCTCGCAATCTTTTTCGCGATCCAGTCAATTCCGCCCTTCCTGATGGCTGGCGCGCGTTTCTTTCTCGCCGGCATCATCATGTTGGCAATCGCCCGTCTGCAAGGTCCGCTCAAGTCGACCTGGCCTGACTGGAGAACGTCGCTCGTCGTCGGGGCATGCCTCCTCCTTGGCGGAAACGGCGGTGTGACAATCTCGGAAAAATTTATCGAGACCGGATTGGCGAGCCTGATCGTCGCGACAGTCCCTATCTATATTATATTGCTCGGTTGGTTATTCGGAATGACTCCGCGCCCGGGTAGAATTGTTTGGCTCGGACTGGCCGGCGGATTCCTGGGAGTGGCGGTTTTGCTTGGGCCGGAATTGCGGATTTCCAGCGGCACTCGGCCAGTGATCGGAATGTCCATCTTATTGGTCACATCTTTCATTTGGTCTGCCGGATCGCTCTATTCGCGTTCGGCGAAACACGTTGCATCTCCGTTTTTTGCCGCCGCTCAGCAGATGATTTGCGGTGGCCTGCTCCTGATCCTCGCCGGGTTCATCGCCGGCGAAGTGAGCAATTTTCATCCTGAAAAAATCACTTCGTTGTCGATAGGCGCTTTTGTCTACCTTGTTTTGATCGGCGCCATCGTCGGTTATACCGCTTATTTTTGGTTGTTGCGAAACTGTGAACCCGCAAAAGTCGCGACTTACGCCTACGTAAATCCGGTCGTCGCTGTTTTGCTTGGCGCACTCTTCGCCCATGAAGTTGTCACCGTGCGGACACTCTTTGCTGCGGTGTTGATCATCGGATCGGTCGCGCTCATTATCACAGTGCAGCAATTAAGATCCAGGACGACACCGCCAATTACGTCCGCGATCGAAACGGAATGCGCGAGATGAAAACAAATCTGGAGTCCGACGGACAACAAGATCGCGGACAGAAAATCGACGTGGTAAAGCGCAACTGGCGCGCGGAAGTTGAAACTGCCGAAGCTTATCGCGAACTCGCCAGCCGGGAACCTGATGAAAAACGCAGAGCGATTCTCTTGCGCATGGCCGAAGCGGAGGAGCGACACGCCCAACGCTGGGCGAAGAAGCTCACCGATCTCGGAGAACCTGTCCCAAAAATCCCCGATTCGTTAGGTCGGCGGATTAAGCGATGGTTGAATCGCTCCCTTGGAGCCGAGATCACCATTCGCCGGATGGAAGCGGCCGAGGAAAGGCATGAGGCTGAGTTTCGTGATCAGCGCGACCGCGCCCTCGCCAGCGAAGAAGATGTAAAGGATTTCCTCCGAGAAAGCGCCGTGGAAGAAAAAGCCCACGCGCGCGCCTTACAATCAATGGTTCCACAACTTGGACCGCGGACGGTACTCGACACAATCTTGAAACGCGAGCGCTGGCACGGGCGCGGTGGAAGCTGGGTCGCGGACGCAATTTATGGCGTCAACGATGGACTTGGGGCCGTGTTCGGGATTGTTTCGGGCGTCGCCGGCGCAACCAACAATCAACAGCATTACATCTTGATTTCCGGTCTGGCCGGAATGATTGCTTCCAGTCTGTCGATGGGCGCGGGCGCCTATCTCGCGGTCAAAAGCGAAGCCGAAGTTTACCAAGCGGAGATCGCCCGGGAAAAAGCAGAGGTTGAAGAAAATCCCGAGGAAGAGATCGAAGAAATGTCGCTCTTCTATCAGTTGCAGGGATTCAGTCCGGAAGAAGCGCAACGCATGGCCGAGCGGTTAGGCGAAAATCCGGATCAACTGGTGCAGGCGATGGCCCAGAGCGAGCTTGGGCTTTCGGAACATCGATTTCCCTCGCCATGGAAGTCATCCGCCTCGGCGGCAATTTCAACCGCGATCGGCGCGTTCATCCCGATCGTCCCGTTTTTCTTCCTGACCGGAATGGCCGCGGTGATTTGGGCGTTCGCGATCAGCATCGTCGCGCATTTCGCAGTCGGTGCGGTGAAATCGCTGATCACCTTGCGCTCCTGGTGGGCATCGGGGTTGGAAATGACCCTCGTTGGGGTGATCGAAGCCGCCGTCACCTACGGTCTCGGGCTCGCCTTCGGCGCCATCTCGTGAGTTAGCGCTTTCTTGTTAGCGGATTCGCTTCGCAGTCTACGTCCGCGCCAAAGCGGAGACGTTTCCAATCATTGACGTCGTTATGGGTCCTGACGAAACTCAGCGGTAAAAGCCGTGGTACTGGTAACCGCCGTCTTCGAGGGTGATCGTTTCGACGTCCCAGATCGCCGTGAACGCATAATTCTGACCGGGCGCCAGGTCGATCGTTCGGTGGGTAAATTTTGTCTTCCCGTAAGGGGACGGGGTGTTACTTACGGTTATGATGTGACGGCCGGGACGAATAATAGCTCGATAACCTTCCCCCCGAGAAAGCGTCGTTACCGGAACACCATCGAGAAAAACGCTCAAGCCGTTCTGATTTCCGTAATCTGCTTCGCGAAAGATCGTTAGGCCGCTGTTGCCCATCAATTCGCCACGCGAATAATCGTAACCACTACCGGCGATTGCCTTCCCCGCCATCCCAAGACAGGCGACGGCGAGCACAAAACTAATTAACCTCGGGGTCAAAGTGCATTTTTTCATATGAACCTCCTAAGATACAACAGTCATTCAACCGCGCTGCCGCTAAAAAGTATCGAGAAAACCTCAATCGCCCAAGACTTTCGTTAGAGATCGCAAAAACAATACAAACACAAAATGGTAATTGTATTCAAGATAACCCAATCCAGCTTGCAAATGATCAGCTCATGCCGAGCCAGTGCTGCGCAGCGGACGGATTGGTTCGGAAAAGCTGCGGAGTGGCACTCGAAGGTGAGCTTGGGCATCAAAGATCGTGTGACGACTGTCGTCGAACGCTTCGAGCGTGATTAATTCGTTCACAATGGATTCAGCCACCGCCTGCCAGTCGAAGGTCACTACGTCAATGGACACATCGGGAAGGTCCACAAAGGGGATATCGATTGGTCCGTCTATGAATGCCACGCGCTGCGCTCTTAATAAGTCAGTTATCTCCGCCGGTCTTTGAAATGCGAACATCGATGCCAAGCCTGCGACGGGAAATATGATCCCATCCGTTTTGATGCAACATAGGTCGCGCAGGAAAACAGAACTGTCCCCGTCCGTGAACGTTCTAATGTTGGGTTCGATACCAATATTCTGTAAGGTTACTCGTAGCACCTCTTCTGTAACGACCGACCGATACTCTTTTGAATCAATAACCGTGATATGAATGGATGATGTGCCATCTTGCCAATCGCCGACTAACGTAGCGATTGCACGTTCTCTCCACAAAAAATAGCGAGACGGCAAATTGGGGGTTCCTACTGAAGAAACTCCCACAACCCGAACGCCCATATCCACCAGTCTCAATATGGACTCCTTTGTGCTTTGACCGGGAAATAACCAAATGACCGCGTCGACTTCATGCTCCTTGAGCCGATCCCTTAATGTGCCATCGGCCGCTTCCTCTGGCCGGAAGAAAACCATGGTCGATGCAAAGCCGCGCAACCAGAGTTGACGTCGAATGCAAATGAAGAACCTTCGATAGTCTGGAATCGCGACAAAATTTGCAAGTAAGGCAGGTAAACCGACGAAAGCACGAACGCGTCGTCGATTGTAGCGAAGGCCATTAAGAACCGTTTTGGAGCCCCGCACGCGGCTAAGAAGACCTTCATGCTCCATGTCGCGATAAATCTTTGCGACTGTTGACACCGGCATCCTGAACCTCTTGGCGACCTCCCGAAGAGAGTAAAAAACCCGGGGCTGCTCCCTCTGGTTCTTTAAGGCCAGTGATCGGAGGACTTGGAGCAGACCCTCCGTCTTGCTGTGCGCGGAGGATAGCGCCAAACCGTGCGGTAACGGTCCAAGGTCTCGAGAAACTTTCGTGCGAGGCACGGTATCACTACGGGTCATGGAATTAACTGGAGATCTGTTCGCTAACTGTTTCTAAGTGTTCCCAACCTGTTTGTAACTGTTCGGCAACTGTTTGTCTAGGCAAATGTAGGGTCATCGATTACAAACGAGCATGAAATGCTCGCGTGCCAAAGGGTCAAACCCCTTGGGGTGGCTGTCCCCCACAGAACAAGTCAACCCACCATCCGCGAAGGGAGCAATTCAAGGTGCTGCCTCGCCCGGTTTCGGGCGGGGCAGCCAATGGGGCTGAATCGGGCTTCAACAAACTTTGGAGGTCAAGGATTATCCAAGCTCTGAATTATAGGCAGTTGAGCGTCGCTTGGTAACGGGCAGGTTACGTTCCTTTATCGCGCCGAACAAAAGTTCAAACTGTCACCGGAAATGAATTTAGCCCGTAAAATTCTTGGAGGTAAGGGGATTCGAACCCCTGGCCTTCTCATTGCGAACGAGACGCTCTACCAACTGAGCTATACCCCCG
>JAICWQ010000195.1 GCA_025934755.1 Chthoniobacterales bacterium
CAAGCGTTTGCCGGGGCGCGGCGATGCACGGTGACGCGCGGTACACCGCATTACCGCTTTGTCGACGACGGCGCCGAGTATGCGCTGGAAGCCTTCGACGCGATTTTCATGCGCAAGGATCCGCCCGCCGACGCGGGGTATCTGTACGCCACGATGCTGCTCAGCCTGGCCGACCGCCGGCGCACTTTCGTGCTCAACGAGCCCGCGGGCCTGCGCGAGGCCAATGAGAAACTCTACGCGCTGAATTTTCCCGGCGCGATTCCGCCCACCCTGGTCACCCAGGACCTGGCGCGGCTGAAAAAATTTATGGCCGAGCAGGGTGGGCAGATGATCGTCAAGCCGCTTGACGGACACGGCGGCGAAAGCGTGTTCCTGGCCTCGGCCGACGACCGCAATTTAAACGCGATCCTCGAAGCGGTCACCCGTTTCGAGTCGCGTCCGATCATGGCGCAACGCTACCTCGCCGAAATTCGCGACGGCGACAAACGCCTGATCGTGCTAGACGGCGAACCGCTGGGATGCACGCTGCGGGTGCCGCGTGACGACGAAAATCGCGGCAACATCCACGTCGGCGGCAATTGCGTCAAAGCCGAGGTCACCGCGCGTGACCGCGAGATCTGCCGAATGATGCGGCCGCGGCTTAGACGCGACGGACTCTACTTCGTCGGGCTGGACATCATCGGCAACTACCTGACCGAGGTCAACGTGACCTCGCCCACGGGAATCCAGGAGATCGATCGGCTCGACGGCGCCAATCTAGAGGCCAAGGTGATCGATTTCGTCGAGTCGCGGGTCGCGGCGCTCAAGCAATGAGAACTCAAACATCCCTGACGCTTGGCCCTTCCGAGCGCTCTGCGGCTGCTCCGTTCTGAAGAGCGGAGCGGCCGGGCGCCAATGGCTGTTGCAAGGGGAACTCGGGACAGGTACGAATTAAGACCGCCGCGAAGGGCCGACGCTTGCAGTCCCGGTGGGCAGGTAGCTCAGTCGGTAGAGCAGAAGACTGAAAATCTTCGTGTCGAGTGTTCGATTCACTCCCTGCCCACCAATAATCTAACAAGATCAAGCAGGTTTTAGTCGTCGATTTAGCCTCGCAGATTTTAGGTGCAAAATTGGGTGCCGGCGAGCATACTTCGATGCTGAAATTCTGTTGTCACTTCGCTACTCGGCTGACCTCGCCGACAATCATTTTAGCTTACAGCCACAGTGACTTACCAAAAAGACTTCCCAATTTTAAAATTGTCTTGAAAAGTTCGGTCGCGCTCTCCAGCGGCGCTTGTCGGTCGACGGGAGAGCGAATTACAGAAAAAAACCCCAGTGTGACCCTCCGGTAGGCTGCGTGGTGCAGGTCGAAGCGGGCGGTGCGCCTGAACCATTATCGGTCGTGGTGCAGGTGGTATTGGACGACGGTGGGGTGTTGCCGGAAATGTCGATACATCCACAACAGGCGAATGCCGCGACGAGTGCCAGCGCGCGAAGGATGTTTTCCAGGTTGATTCGCATGGTCCACTCATTTTAGCCAAGAAACCAGCCTCTCTGCGATAGTCGTTTCATAGGTGGCATTCGGATTCGCGACTGAGCAACCTGGTCCTGCGCTCGACGCTCCGCCCTTCCTCGTAGCCGAGTCACGGTGCAAGCGCATCACAAGGCAGTCTTAGGGGGTAGCGTCTGCCCCATTATGTGGAAAGACCTTCGCGATCGTCTGGTCAACGGTACTCGGATGCCGCACCAGATAGCTGAGACAGAACAGGACGATCAGCACGCCGACGAGAACGGCCCATGTTTTCATGGCTGTCTTTGACCTCCGGTCTGTTTGGCCTGCTAGTTCGTTTTAAGGAGCAAGACCCTAACGGAAGACCAACTCCGTCCCCTCAGCGGCCTCGCGAACGTCTAGTGTGCGACCGTCGAGCGGTTCTACAAGGACATCTTCTACAAAAATGCGGAGCCCGTGTTGCTCGAACTCCTCATCGTCTGGATCGGGCTCATTGCTGATCGCGAACCCGACGGAGATTTTGGATTCGTTGGCGGTTACGCCTCTACGAATTCGGATTCCCGCATCGTCTGCTGCCCCTTCCGCGGCCTTTGCGGCTTTCAAAAGTGCGGATGCTCTTTTCGTTACGGTCAGCATAGTCGTGAACCTCCTTCAACTTAGGATGTGTCCGCGTGCTACAAAAAAAAACGACTTCCGAACGATTCGGTTTCCGTCGAAAGCAATATGATGAGCAGGGAAGTCGCGTTGCCTGCGAGGATGGCTTCGCTATTTTCAGGCTACAAAATTCGCGCTGTGTGTCAAGAGACCCTCGTAAAAACGGCGGATCGTATTTGGGCCTTGCAGGTCGACCACAGCTTAGCGTGCTGAACTTCCAGGTCGGCCCGCTTGCGGCGTATCTCAGCGAACCGTGCTGGAGAGTTGCTCAAGCAAGTAAACGCTAGCATGTGCTCCTGGTGGCTGCCTGGATCGGAGTGGCGGAGCTACTGAGCCAGAGCCATTGCGAGCGAAGAAGGCAACAAAAATTCGAGCGATTCCCTCTCTCCTCTCTATAGAAGTGCCAAAAGAACTTGAAGATTGTTTATATCACTTCAGGTATCGTCAAAATACATCAAAGCTGCAACAACGAAAGCCGTCGTTGTCTTACCTTTAGGCAATTTTTATCTCTTGATTCGTTCTGTGTCTTTCTTTATTTTCTCTATTCTGTTTTTAGCTGACTTAACTCATCGGGGGAGGCAGCGTGAAAGCTTGTAATTCTGTTTGGAATCGTCATCGATGGAATGAACACAATGCCCGGAAGCTAGAGATTCTTCCCGGCGGAGTTGTTTTACACCGGCACTGTGCAGACTGTGGCCGGGACTTTGTGACCGACATCGGCTCGAATGTCACTTATGCGGTTTTCGTGAGCGCGATTAGTTTCTACCGCCTCGAAGACAAAGTCACGGGCCGCTGGTTAGGACAACCGTGTCCCGGCAGGCGTCTCACCAACGATGAACGAGACCGAAAGAGACGTTTAGATGAAATCCGGGTCGGCGTCGGCTCAAATCGCGTAACTGTCGAAAGCGTTCCGTTGAAGATCTCAGGACGGGCCGCGCGCTCGCGCAGTGAGCGCCGCTGGGCACAGCCGCAGATTTGAAGCTCATTTGCCGTTGGAATACGTCAATTCCGCACAATAGTAGCAAATAGGCCCATTTATGATTCAAATAGGGACATGCATGCTATAATATCTATCAATTACCAATTCCATCTCTAGACATCACTATATAATACCTATAGCTTGAATTTTGCCATTTACTTCCTAATACAACTTTTAACACCTTCATCTTGGCCGGGCATCTCTACGGGAATCCCGCGGCAGGCGATGGATGAGCCCAGGAAGCGATGGCGCAAGGAGATAGGGTTATGAAAAAGAGCATGCTATCAGGAATGTTGCTGATGTCGGCGATCGCGCTGGTAGGTATTGGCGGCGTGGCTAACGCCAACGGCCATTCGTGCGACGACGGGAAAGGCAATCCTCACTATTGCTGGCAGCCCGACGTCGATCCCACTTTCTCGATGACGACCGAAAGTGCGACCGCCAAGGTTCAAGTGAATCACATCGTGACCGTGGAAGCGGATTGCGCAGGTGACAATAGCTACGCAACGGGCGGCGGCTACAAGGTGATGCCGAAAGACGCGACGGCCGGTTACGTCGTGAGGGCCAAGGTGTTGAATAACGCGCCGGTCTTTTCCAGCACGTCTGCGGACAGCAGCCCGCATGGCTGGACGGTTACGGTCGTCAATCATGGGGCCCAATCCGCGACCGTGACGACTTACGCCACCTGCATGCAATCCGACTAAATTCCGGAACGAGGGAGCGGAAAACCCCCCTGACCAAAGAGACGCCGGGCCGCTTTAAGAGCGGTCCGGCGTTTTGCGTTTCGAAGCGCTCAAGCCAGCCGGTTTATTTGCCGGTTCCGCTCAAGCTGACGTTCTGCGGACTGTTAGGTGCGGAATCGACGAACTGTAGTGTGTCCGTCCTCGAGCCGTGGCTGTGCGGTTTGAACGTCACGCCTACCGTGCACGACGCATCTTTGGTCAGGATTTTGCCCGCGGAGTTGTCATCGGGTCGTTCAAGCAAGAGAGACGCCAAAATATTGAGAAAAAAGTGTAGAATTTCCGGCTCGTTTAGGGGAGGCCAATCCAACCCGAGTGCATTTCAGTCACATCTGTTTCACTTTAGAAACATTTATATATCGTTAACTCGATTCTTTTTAGATTTGGACTCTCTCA
>JAICWQ010000038.1 GCA_025934755.1 Chthoniobacterales bacterium
AGCTGCCATTTCCAATCGTTCCAAAGTCCGGGCGCGATACCGCCGTTTCCGGCCCAATAGCCGGGAGCGTGGGACGCGAACTCTTTTCCATCTCCGTTACCCAAAGTTTGCATTTCAGTAGGATTGAAACGCTAAAACCGCTCAGATTTGTGTCAATACGCGCACCGAAAAGTGCGCCGCGCACCGCTGCCGTATCCGGCTTTTGGTCGTGAGTCAGTTTGATTAATTTTGAGCGCCGTAGGCGCGCCCTGTTTACAGCCCAAGCGGTGATTTTCCGCTCGAAGCTCCTTGAGGAACGCTATGACGAGAAAGATGTCGCTCCTGCCGGAGCTTTTCTTCCTGGGTAAAATCTTCTATGAACAGGCCGCGCCTGCGGCGCTTCCATTGTAACTGCCCGCTACCGGTTTTTTCTCTACTGAACCGTGACCAGGGTGCCGACCGGAATCTCGGAAAACAGCTTTCGCGCGATTTCGCCCGGCAAACGGATGCAGCCGTGCGAGGCAGGATAATTAGGGACAACCCCTTCGTGCATTCCGAAATCGAGACAACTCAATCGCATGAAATACGGCATATCAACGTGGTAAATTGTCGACCGATGATTTCTTTCCTTGTCGGTGATCACGAAATTGCCGCGTTTGGTTGAATAACCTTCCCGGCCGGTGGAACAAATTGAATCCATCACCGGGACCCCGTCCTTGATCAAGGAAACCTTTTGTGACGAGAGCGAAATTTCGATGCGCAATTTTTCCGGCGCTGGTCCGCTGCCCAAAAGCAGCTGAGCAGCCTGCCAATGCCCAAGTTCGGCGGCGAAATAAAGCGGGACCATTTTGTAGCGGCCGGTCGAACGGTTCCGGTCCGCGCCCGCCTGCAACAGCGCCCGGACATAATCGGTTCGGCCAAGACCCGCCGCCAGCATCAGGCAGGTGACGTTCTTATCGTCCTCGATGTAGTTGCGAAATGATTTCGACGGGAGCATGTCCAAGAACTCTGTGTCGTACTTTTGGGTAAGAGTCGTATTCGGGTCCGCCCCGCATTCGAGCAAAGTGGTAAACAGCGGCGCATTGTCGGTGGCGATGGCATAAGCCAACAACGGGACTCGTTTCCCTTCCGGTGTCGGTTGAGGAACGTGTTTGGACAACAACAGCCGAACCGCGTCACGATCGCCCGCGCGCAGGGCGCTATCGAGAGCGTGCAAAGCGCCGGAGCTCCATTGCTCGAACCGCGGCAATTTCGAAAGAATGTCCTGCGCGATCCTGGTATTGGGACTTCCGAGCGCCAGGCTCAAAAGCTCACCGCTGTCGCCATAAGCCAATTCCAGATTGGGCGTCACACTCATTAGTAGATCCACGATTTCGAGCTTCTGAGCGTTGACTGCGTAATAAAGCGCGGAATGACCGGCCCGATCTCGGGCCGCCACGTCAGTCACATGGCCGATCAACTCGCGGACGGATTCCAAATCCCCATGCATTGCCGCCACCATGAGCGGTGTAACCCCGGCATCATCCCTCAGGTCGCCCGTCGCACCGGCGTCGAGAAGCCTTTGCACGAGAGATCGATCGTCCCGCAAAACCGCGGTGAAAAGCAATGAACGATCGCTCGCCGTCCGTGCGTTAGGGTCGTTCTTTTCGCGAAAATAGCGGTCGATCAACGATGTTTGATGCGTATCCAACGCGTGAACGAACTCGGCTGGGGTGATTGGTTTCACCGGGAGCTTGTGAAAAGAAAAGCGGAAGGCCACCAGCACAAAGAGGCCTGCCACAACACCAACGAGTGCCCTGTTTAAGCCGACTGAACGCATATCCGGAGAGAGCCGACCGATAGTATATCATCAGTCAAGCCGTTTGCCTTGCCTTTCGCGCGCCTCTCGGCTCCCAGGAGCGAGTGGACTGCGGCGTTGAACGTAGCATGTTGAATGCTGTCCAACTCCGAACCGATGCGATTGACCCTGTTTTCCATCACTTTTCTTGCCTTGGGGACGGTTGTTCCGGCCGCAACCCCTGAACTTCGACCCTCGCCGACCGTGCCCCAGGCGGCCGCCGAACAGGGCAAGGACGTTGTCCACCAGTTGAACAATGCTTTTGCCAAGGTTTTTGAGATCGTCGCGCCGAGTGTGGTGATCATTGAGGTTTCAAAGAAAGCCGATAATGAGACTTCGGCGTTTGAGGACCTTTTCTTTCAAGGACCTCCTGACCAAAATAATCCTCGCCGCCCCCAACAAGACCTTCAGCCGATCCAGAGCGAAGGCTCAGGCTTCATTGTCCGCCCGGACGGCTACATCTTTACCAATTTCCACGTGGTCGAGGCCGCCGATAAAATCGACGTGAAACTGAAGGACGGCCGCGATTTTACGGCGAAGATCGTCGGCACCGACGAGAAAACCGACATCGCCGTCATCAAAATCGACGCCAAAGATTTGCCTTTCGCCCAGCTCGGAGATAGTGACGCTGTCCGGGTCGGGCAATTCGCTTTCGCGATCGGGGCGCCGTTCAAACTGGATTACACCTTCACTTACGGCGTGATCAGCGGCAAAGGACGAAGCAAATTGCTCCCAACGAGCGGCTATTCGATCTCCGACTATTTGCAAACCGACGCCTCGATTAATCCCGGCAACAGCGGGGGTCCGTTGTGCGACATCGACGGTAAAGTCATTGGCATGAACACGCTGATCAACGGGATCAATCGCGGTCTCGGTTTCGCGATTCCGAGCAACATGGCCAGGGAAATCGGGGACGAGCTCATCGCCGGCCGCAAAATCACGCGCCCCTGGCTGGGTATTCGTATCGAAACCCTCGGGGACGATCCCAGCATTCGCGATTTGTTCAAAGGGATCGACAAAGGCGTCGTGGTACGAACGATCGAAGCCGATGCGCCAGCTTATAAAAGCGATCTCCGGCCGTTCGATGTCATTACTCAGGTGGATGCCAACGCCGTAAGCAGCGATTCGCAACTACAGCACGAGATTCTGAAAAAAAAGATCGGCCAAAAGGTCGAGCTGACGGTTTGGCGAAAAGGGCAGACCCTAAAAGTGCCGGTCACGACTGGCGAGTTGCCTAACGAAATCTCCCGAGCTTCCAATGAACCGGCGCGTCCACCGCAAGAAGGAAAACAGGAAAGCGGAAAGTTCGGGCTGCAGGTCCAGGAATTGAGCAAAGAAATGGTCCAACGGTTCAAGCTCGGCGTTCAGAAAGGCGTGATTGTCACCGATGTGGCCGACAATAGTCTCGCCGCTCAACAAGGAATTGAGCGCGAGGACGTCATTACCGAGGTCGACGGCCGACCGGTCACCGACGTGAAATCTTTTCGGGAGGCATTGAGCAAATCGGACCCGAAAAAGGGCGTGTTGCTGTATCTCGATCGCAAAGGAAGCAAGACGTTTGCAGTGTTAAAGGCTGAAGGCGGCGACGCGCCGCCGGATCAATAAAGTAGACGGCGTGGCATGTGCTTCCAGCGCATGTTCATCGGCAGGATGCCGATGACACATTAGTTTTTCGCAGAGTGCGCGCGCAGATAATCGGCCAGCGGCTGGTTGTCGATGTAAAGTTGTTCCAACGCGGCGTCGCCATTCCGGATACGGATCGTGACAAACGCATTTTGTTGTCCGCGCTTGCTGTTCTCTCGATAAGCTTTCTCCGCGGCCGGCGCTCGTTTTTCAGTTAGCCAGAAATAACGAAACGGAAAAACAATCCGTTGCTCTCCATCCCAAAACCCGCCCGGTTCCACTTTCATGGCCGAATCGCCCGGAACTGGGGAAAAACTCAAATGATCGATTTCGGCGAACCCGTCCTCGCCTTCTTTCAAAATCGCGTAGAGCGAATCGGTCGACTTGAGTTGTTCGGGTTGCCGGTATTTGTCTTCGGCGTCGAAACGCAACATCACGTAGCGACCGCGCACCGCATCCTCCGGATCCACCGGGGCGGTTTTGAGTTTCCAGACCCGGCCATGGGCCAAGGTCTGAACCCGCCCCCAGGCCAGCATCATCGGCACACTCAGCTGCGCAACCGCCACTAAAACAAAAATGCCAAGACGAAGCCTTTTCATGCGCTGGCAGCGCTCCCGCGTTTTTTAAACAATGTCACGTTGGCGACAAGGAAGCCGGCGCCCACCAGAATGAATCCCAATCCCCGAGTGACGAAACTGAGCTCGCTGTCGAAGAAACGGCTGATCGCCAGGGCGGCAATGAGCACAAGACCAAAGTTCGCGCGCGCGATGCTGTTCGAACGAATGCCGCGCGTCAGAATGTCGATCCCGAGCCAAAGCGCATAGGCGTTCATCAGCGCGGCCGCTGCAAAAGAGCAATCCGTTCGGTAGGAAGATTCCGCTTTCGCCAGCTCGCAAGAATTTGCGACGCCCCAAATAATCGCAGTGACAACCGGAAATACTGAGGCGGCGACGCTGAATTGAAAATTGCGCCGGAAGAAACCGAACCCGGCCAAACAAATGGCCGCGATCGGAAACAAAAACTCCAGCGCCAGCGAAATGTTACCGCCGGCGGTGCGGTGACCCCAAAGGAACTCGCGGCTCACGTGCCAGCTCGATTCAAAACTCAGCACAATTGCGGTCACCCCGATTCCAATTCCGCCCAGCAGCGCGACGGTATGCAATCGCTCGCCTGTTCGGGGAAAGAATTTCATTCCGCAGAGATAGATCAACGTCAGCAAACCGGCGAAGGCAATGCCGCCGAGGTCGGACTTTGCAAATTCGGCGGTGAACCCCATCCCGAACACCAGCGCAATCGTCATGATGATCGCCAATGCCGACGTCTCGCGGCTGGACGACTTCTCAAAGAAACGAAACAGCAAATACGGGAAAGCCAAGAGGAACAAGAACCAGAAAAACATCGGGTTCGGCGTTCGAATGAAGAGCCCAAACTCGCGAGAGAACAACCACACGATCGTGCCGAGAAGGTAAATACCAGCGCCGACACTGGCCCGAAGCAGGTAAAAAACGGGGAGGCAAAGCAACAGCCAAACCCGCATAAAATCGGCGAACGATCCCTGGATTTGATAGGTCTGGCTAATTAACGAAATCGATGTGGCCACCGCGGCAAAATCGAAGATCGCAATCGCTTCCCGCCACGGCCGCGATTCATTCCGCTGGGTTAAGACAAAACCGATCAGTCCCAGTGCAACCAGGAGCGGGATAAACGCAATCACCGTCCGCGCGGGACGAGTGAAATCGTCCCAGTTATGCGCGATGAGCAAAACAATTCCGGCGCCGACCAGCGCAGTGCCGACAGTGGCGAGGATTACGAAACCAAAATTGCTTCGGGCTTCGACCGGTCCGTAATGACGCTCGATCGCCGCGGCGTTCTCAGAAGAAATGGCGCCGGCCGCGACCAATTCCGGCAGTTGACCGCGAAGCCAGCGAACGCCGCGCCGATTGATCGATCCGGGCACGCCCCGGATTCAACCAGAGCGTTCGCCTAAAGTAAACAATCGTTAAGACTTGCGACCGCCGAGGGCGACCAGAGCGATTCCGCCGACTAAACAAATTCCACTGACAATTGGCGGAAAATTAATGCCCTGATGTTCGGTATGCTTGATTTCCAGAGGACCAAGCTGGGCATCTTTCTTCTCGGTCGACCAATGCAGGCCGCCCCAGGCGAAACCGACAATGCCGACGATGATGAGAATGATGCCGATGATTCCAGCTGGTTTCACGTCAGCGATACTACAGCGACCGCCGGCCTCCAATCAATTGGAGAATGAGAACGACCAGCGCAATCAGGAGCAGGATGTGAATGTAAGCTCCCATCACGTGGAATCCGACGAACCCAAGCAGCCAGAGAATCAGCAGAATAACAAATATAGTCCAAAGCATAAGAACCCTTTCATGTTGAGGTTGTTGACCATAGATCGTTTGGCCATGCGCACCCGCGCGTGACAAAAGTTAGACGGTGAGCCGCGGGGTTTATTTACCCGCTTTCTTCAGAACGGCTCGCAAATCCCAACCGTTCTCTTCCAACTGGGCCCGCGCAGAATTGTAATCAGACTCCGTGATGTCGGCGACCATTCGCGTTGCCCGGTCCCGCAATTTCGAACTCGTCGTATTCAAGTCCACCATCAAATTGCCACGCACTTTGCCGAGCCTAACCATGGCGCCGGTGCTGATAATGTTGAGCGCAATCTTGGTTGCGGTGCCTGCCTTCAGCCGGGTCGACCCGGTCAGAATCTCCGGGCCAACCGCGAGATCGATCGAAAGATTGACCTCGCCCGCGCCCGAGCCACTCGCGGGGTTGCAGGTCAGCAAAACCGTCTTCGCCCCGAGCGACTTTGCTCGACCGAGCGCGCCAAGGACAAACGGGGTCCGCCCGCTCGCGGTAATTCCGACTACGACATCAACCTCCTTGACCCCGCGACGATCGATCGCGAGGGCGCCATTACTTGCTTCGTCTTCCGCGCCTTCCACACTCCGATGCAACGCGCTGGCGCCCCCGGCGATTATCCCCTGCACCAATTCCGGAGACGCGCCGAAAGTCGGCGGAATTTCGCTGGCGTCGAGCACGCCCAATCGTCCGCTTGTGCCGGCGCCGACGTAAAACAATCGCCCGCCTTTGCGCATTGATTCGGCAACAAGCTCAACCGCGCGCCCCAGATCCGCCGTCACTGCCCGGAGCGCATCGGCGACAAACTTTTCCTCGTCGATAAACAGCTTCACCAGGTCCTCGGCGTTCATTCGCTCGAGATTTTCCGAGCGCGGATTTCGCTGCTCGGTCAGGGCCGCGGCGAGATCTTCGATTTTTGCGGACGCCGGTTCAGTGTGAATTTCCGACCAACACTGCATTTCTGCGGCCAGCCAGGCGGCGCCAAATTCGGGTGCGCGTTCCGAGTTCGCAACCCGTGCGTCGGGCAATCCTTTTTTCAAACGGCGACGAAACGCGTGATTGTAAAGTGAATCGCGCTGAAACAATCCCCCAAGCAGGACCACTTTCGGCGCGAGGACGTGGAGCCGATTCGCCACCGCTTCGGTGTATTCGCAAAGAACCCGCGCACCCTCCTCGATAATTTCCATCACTCGCGCGTCCCCGCCTGCGGCTGCTTCAAAGACAACCGGAGCCAGCATCGCCACCTCCATTTTGTCTGCCGTTTGGGCCCATCGCACCAGTTCATCCAGATTGTTCAGAGACAATGCGCGCAAAATCCTGCTGGTGAACTGAACTTCGCCCCGGTGCAGATCGTATTCGCGCAAAATCAACCGAAGCGCCTGCAAACTGAGATAATAACCTCCGCCGACATCACCCAAAATGTGTCCCCACCCCCCGGCGTTCTCGATCCGCTTATCGCGCCGGCCAGTCACCGACGAACCGCTTCCGGCATTCACCACAATGCCGTCGCCACCTCCCAACGCCGCCGCTAGTCCGGAGTCGCGATCGCTTCCAACCACCACTTTCGCCTGCGGCCAGATTTCAACGCACAAACGCGTGAGAGTGTGACGATCTTCCTCTGTCCCGCAGCCGGCCAGAAAAACTCCGGCGCGCGAGATTTCCTTGGGCAACTGACCAAAGATCGCGCGTAATTCATCGGCCGTGGCGAGGCGAAAATTTGCCGGCGGTAACTTTCCCTGGTCCAAAATCCGCAAGTCGGAGTCGGTCCGTTCCACCAGGACCCAGGAAGTCTTGGTGCCGCCTCCTTCGACGCCGAGGATTTTTTCGCCGCCGTTCATTGTCGATCTTTTGCCTGTTTGTATCATGCCTTATGGCGAAAGACGAGGCTCAAGCGGCAAGGCGGGTCGAGGAACTCCGGGGCCAAATCAAAGAACATGACCGCCGTTATTATCAAGAGGCGGCGCCTACGATCAGCGACCGGGAGTATGACCGCCTTTACAAAGAGCTGTTAGACCTCGAGGCGAAGTTCCCTGAACTCGTCACCCCGGATTCTCCCACCCAGCGCGTCGGCGGCAAACCCCTGCAAGCCTTCGATCAGGTCCGGCACCGCGTTCCGATGCTTAGCCTCGACAACACTTACTCCGAGGAGGAAGTCGCCAATTTCTACAAGCGAATCACCAAACTGCTGCCCAATGTAAAAATTCCGGTGGTGATAGAGCCGAAGGTCGATGGCGTCGCAGTTTCAGTGATGTACGAAAACGGCAAATTGAAATACGCGGCGACCCGCGGCGACGGGTTGGTCGGTGACGACATCACTCAAAACATCAAGACAATCAAATCCGTGCCGCATCAATTGCCTGGAGCTGCGCCAAGAATTTTCGAAGTCCGCGGAGAAGCCTATCTCGACAAAAAAGGTTTCGAGAAACTGAACAAGGAACGCGGAGCCGCCGGTTTGCCGTTATTCGCCAATCCGCGAAACGCGGCCGCCGGTTCGCTGAAACATTTGGATCCGAGTGTGGCTGCCAGGCGACCGCTTGGAATGGTTTTTTACGGGACCGGCGCGGTCGAAGGCACTGCATTGGATCTGCACTCGAAGATTTTCACGTTGTTCAAGAAGCTCGGCCTCCCAACGCACGAGGATTGGTGGCTGGCCGACTCGGTCGACAAAATTTTGAATGCGATCCGGGACCTGGATGAAGTCCGGCGCGACTTTGCTTACGAAACCGACGGCGCGGTGATCAAAGTCGACGCCCTCGCCCAGCGTGAAAAACTCGGATTCACCGCCAAATCACCGCGATGGGCAATTGCCTACAAATACGCCGCCGAACAGGTGGAAACGAAGTTACTCGACATCAAGGTCCAGGTTGGCCGGACCGGAATTCTGACTCCCGTCGCAGTCCTCGAACCGGTTTTGGTGAGTGGCAGCACGGTTTCCAGAGCAACCCTTCACAACGAGGACGAGATCAAACGCAAAGACATTCGCATTGGCGACACGGTGGTCATCGAAAAGGCCGGCGAAGTGATCCCCGCAGTCATTGAAGTTGTGAAATCAAAACGGCCGCGCGGCGCAAAGCCGTTTGATTTTTTCAAACACATTCACGGCAAGTGTCCGGTTTGCGGAGGAGAAGTTCGGCGCGATCCCGAATTTGTGGCCTGGCGCTGCGAAAATTTGTTGTGCCCGGCGCAGACCACGCGACGAGTGGAATTTTTCGCCGCGCGCGGCGCCCTCGACATCGAAAGCGTCGGGGGAATCGTCGCAGATAAATTGGTGGAACGCGGACTGGTCCGCGATCCGCTTGATTTGTTCGAGTTAAAAGTCGACCAGCTCGCAAAACTGAATCTCGGTACCGACGAAGCGCCGCGAGTGTTTGGAGAAAAAAATGCGACAAAAGCGGTTCAGGCGATTGACCGCGCCCGGACCCTTGCCCTTTCCCGCTGGCTGTATGCGCTGGCAATCCCCGATGTCGGCAAGACGACGGCCACGGACCTCGCCCGGTTCCACGAAACCATCGAAGACGTCGCGAACTCCAAGCTCTTGCGCGACGTAACCGCCTATCACGAACTAAGAGCAGACAAGGAAGCGGCCAAGCAAATCGCCGATCGTCTGATCGAGACCGGTTTCGCCGAGCCTTCCAAGAGTAAGGCGGACAAGAACCGAGGAATCGTGACCCAGGTCGGACCGGTGGTGGCCCAAAGCGTTCTCGATTTTTTCGATTCAGCCGCCGGAAAAAAAACGCTTCAGCGGATCAAACAACTCAGGATCAAGCCGGCTACCGAAAAAATTTCGGCGAAGAAGGCCGCCGAACTTCCGCTGGCTGGAAAGACTTTTGTTTTAACCGGCGCCTTGCCGTCGATGACGCGCGAGGAGGCGTCCGCAAAAATCCAGGCGCTGGGCGGACATGTCAGCGGCGGCGTCAGCAAAAAGACCGACTACGTCCTCGCCGGAAGCGAAGCCGGCGGCAAACTCGATAAAGCGAAAGAACTCGGAGTGAAAGTCATCGACGAAGCCCAGTTCAGGAACCTCTGGTAGCGGCGGTTCACCGAACCGCCATGGCGATTGAGGCCGATCGCCGCTAGCTACGGCGTGCCTTGAGGCATCGACTGCAGATTTAAAGGCATCGCGCGATTTGACGATGGAGGCGCGGCCAGTCGTCCGTCCGGATATGAATCCGCCTGAATCTGAAACGTAATTTTCTCACCGCCACGCGCGACGGTTATCGGGACGGCGTCGCCCGCTGTCAAAAAGAACGATGCTTCGAGAATATCTTCAGGCTCGTGCACTTTTGTCCGACCGATCTGAAGGACCACATCGCCCGGTTTGAGACCAGCCTGGGCGGCGGGCGTATCCTTCATCACCTTGGTCGTCACCGCTCGTGAGCCCTCAACCGGCGCTGCGGCTTCTTGAACATTCGTCCCAATCCAGCCGTACCGCGGCTCACCGAAACGAACGTAATCGCTGCGAAGTTTTTCTGCAGCCTCGATCGGCAACGCGTAACAAGAATTGTTTTCAAAGGTGTAAAGCAGAATACCGACTACCTCGCCTTTCAGATTCAAAAGCGGCGCGCCGCCTTCTCCGCGCTGGGGCGGGAGATTCACCCGAAGATGTTTGGTTGGAAAATATCCGCCGAAACATTTGCGATCGAACCCGGCGATCATCCCGAAGCTCGGTGTCTCGGCAAAGTCGAGGGGATAACCAATCGTCACAACCGGGGTCGCGATTTCGAGCTGGTCCGAACTTCCAATCGGCAGGGCCGGGCTGGCCAGGTCGACCTTCAACATTGCGATCCCACTTCGCAGATCGGCCATCAGCTGATGCGCCGGATATTTCTTGCCTTTGAACTCGACGTTAATGTTCTCCGCTTCGCCGCCGACTGAATAAGCGGTGTAAAGTGTGCCGGTCGGGTCGACAAAGAAACCGGTGCCGGAAAGCGGACCATGTTGATCGGTCGCCTCGATTTTGACGACGGCTTTGGAACAACGTTCGAAAACGTCTTTGACCTCACGACTGATGGTGGTCGGTTCCTGGGCAGCCTGAGCAAATACCGAAGCGGTGACGGCGAAAAACGCGAGACCCGCCGGCAGGGAAAATCCTGAGACCGGCTTAAAACTTGAAAGTCGTCTCATAACTCACTGGCACACTGTCGAGCACGTAGCGCGGCGGTGTACCGGTTCGGTGAGTTTGGGCGCTTTCCGTCATGTTACGAAGCGACCGCGTGCTGAAAACCCGTGTGGCCACGGGCGATGCCAAGGTCCACTCGTCGTCAGTGCTGGCGGGAGCGGCGAGAACCGGTCGATCCTTGAGGGCGACCGTCGCCGGTTGAGGTGTTTGATAAATCCGCAGGGAAAGAATAGCCGCGCAAATCACTACCGCGGTGACCGCGACGGGCGAAGAAGTGAGGGTTGAGAGATTAAAGTGGAACACGAAATCGCGCGCCCGATCCACGCATATCCGCCAAAGCGGTTGCTTCAAAAGCTCGTTGCGCTGGCGACGATGAAATTCGTGGAGGAAGTTATCGAAGTAGCCAGGGGCCGGTTGTTCGTAACGCTTCAGTCGAAGCAATTTCGAAATCTCGTTGTCGTTAAATTCGTCCATGGGCGGGCTGATCAGGTAACCGGGTTCTTTCGAAATTCGTCCAGATAGTTTTGCAGCTGCCGGTTGGCGTAAAAGAGACGGGATCGTACCGTGCCTTCGGAAACATTCAAGATTTTACTGATCTCGGCATGGGGCATCCCCTGGATATGAAACATTGTAACCACAGCTCTGTGTTCATCAGACAATTTCATCATCGCCTCGTTCAACCTTTTTTGGAGCTCAGAGAGGTCCGCTTCCCGGACCGGGCTGCTGGACGCGGTGGCCTCGATGAACTCTTTGTCGTTTTGGATGCTGGCATCGACGTCGTCCAGGCTGAGGGAATAGCGGCGGCTCCGCTTCTTGAGGAAATTCAGGGTCATGTTGACCGCGATCGAGTGGATCCACGTGTAAAACGACGATTTGCCCCGAAAGCCCCGGATTGCCTTGTAAGCCTTGGCGAAAATGTCCTGCAAAAGGTCGTTCGTGTCCTCGTGATTCGAGGTCATGTTGTAAACCAAGCCGTAAAGCCGCGGAGTGTATTTCACGACCAGGTCGTCAAATGCGCCGGCGTCCCCCTCTTGGGTGCGTGCTACCAGTCGCTGGTCTTCATCTTTGCGAGCTTCGTCCATCGCCTTCTTTTTAGACTTAGCATCAGCATCCGACCCGGACGACAACAAATCGGAGATACGCCGGGGTCCGAGTCGGGCTGGCGTTATCGCGATCGCGGGATTCATCTTATCCAGGGGCTGCCCATTCAATTGCGGTGGTCCCGCACCGACATCAGCCAGAGCAAGTTCCCGATCGCGGCGATGAACGCCGCAACATAGGTAAGCGCGGCCGCGTTCAGGACCTTGTTCACTCCGGCAGCTTCTTCTCCCGGCTGAATGATCCGCATCTGCTGCAGGATGATTTTCGCCCTGCGCGAAGCATCGAATTCGACCGGCAAAGTGATCAACTGAAAGATCGCCAGGATCAGGTAGCAATAAATGCCGAGGGTAATGAGCCCGGCAATCCGGAACCAGAAACCGCCGATAATAATAAACGGCAGCATTTGCGAAGCGATTTGCGTGACCGGAACAATCGCCATCCGTGCCTTCAGCGGAGTGTAGGCTTTCGCATGTTGAATGGCGTGACCGGTTTCGTGCGCGGCAATTCCCAACGCCGCCACGGATGGCGTGTTGTAAACATTGCTCGAAAGACAAAGCTTTTTCTGGGTCGGATCGTAATGATCCCCGAGGAAGCCGTCGACCTGGACGACATCGACGTCGTGGATCTGGGCGGCCTGCAAAATCTCTCTGGCGCATTCGGCGCCGGTAATGTTGGACGACGCCCGCACTTTGCCCCAGCGATTGAACGCACCGGTAACGCGAATCTGTGCCCAGATTCCTAAAATCGCCGGGATGATCAGGTAAAGAAACCAATGATGCCCGCCGAACCCAATTGGATAGAACATGCCTATGGTAATCTAGTTACCTAACTTAGACGCTCAACTCAGCGAGGCGTTCATTTGGTAGCGGCGATTGACCCCAACCGCCATGGCCACCCGGTGAGCGGCCGCCACCTCAGGATGACCGCGTATTCCGAACGCGCTCAGATCTCCAACACCTTCGGAAACTTGGACAATATCTTGCAACCGGTCTTCGTTACCACCACCACATCTTCGATCCGACCCCCCCCAAGGCCTGGATAATACAGCCCCGGTTCAACCGTCACCACTTCTCGCTCTTTCAACACCACTTTCTGGAGACGGGGATACTCGTGGATGTCCAGCCCAAGCCCGTGACCGGTCCCATGAAAAAATCCAACGTTCTGGCCGTTTCGGATTTCCGTCGGATAGCCGCGCTTCTTAAAGAGCGCCTGGATTTCCTTGTGGATTTTCATCCCGTCCACGCCATCTTTGATTTCACCCAGGGCCAGTTCCTGTCCCTCCTTTACCGTTTCCCAAAGTTTGCGCTGCGCTTCACTCGCGGCACCCCGAACGACCGTCCGCGTCATGTCTCCCCAATAACCGGTCCGGGTATCGCGTGGGAAAATGTCGAGAATGATCAACGAGTTGGCGTAAAGCGGACCCGACCCGCGCTCGTGCGGATCGCATGCCTGATCGCCCGCGGCCACAATCGTGTTAGCGGCAAGACCGCCAAGGCGCAGAATCGCCGTGTCGATCTCAGCCCGCAGAAGTTCGGAGGTCAGGGTTTTGCCGCCCCAACTCAGCTTTTTTCCTTTTGGCTTCGATGCTTTTAAAACTTCGATTGCGCGCTTCATTCCAGTTTCGGTGATGCGCAGCGCGCGGCCGATCAATTTCAGTTCCTCATCGGTCTTCGCTCCGCGCTCCGGCCAAAAGAGTCCGTTGGTCGTGGAAAGATCGACATTGTCCTTGGCCAGCTCCCGCGCGTAGCCGAGCGCGAAATTCGCCGGCACCGTTGCCTGCTTCACACCGCGCTTCCGCAAAAAATGCGCGACGACTTTTTCAAATGGCGGCGCCTGCCTTGCATTTCCCTGCACTTCCCGTTCGAGCTGATTGTAGGAAACGAATTCGTCGACTTTCGCCGTCCGTTTTCCGCGACCCATCTCCAGGTCGGTCAAGACGATCGTGCGTTTTCCATTTTGCTGAAGAAAAATGAACGGATCGCCCGCCCAAAATTTTGTCGCGTAAAGCATGTCCGCATCGATGTCGCTCGAAGCGACAATGAGTCTCGTTTCGCCGCTGGTTGTCTTCATGGTGATCTGAAATTGTAGGGCAAGCGCATCGCTTGCCAACTCAAGATCGGCAGGCGATCCGCCTTCGTTCTACTACGGCGCGACCAGCGCGCCTGGCCGACAAATACCGCCAGCCGGCTCGGGCCTAGGTCCGCCGGACTTCCAGTTGCCGTCGCAAAATCCAGTAGAGCAAAGCGAGCAACCCAAGAGTCGATCCAATTAAAACCAGGGTGTTGAAGAGAAAGACACTGACCTTTGCCCCGAGATAACGCTTTTCCGCGCCAAAGAAAACGTTCGGCCGGGTCCCGCGCCGGTAATCGCTCTGCTCCATCTCCGCGTTCGAAATCAAATCCGACACCTTTTGGTTCACGTAGATTTGCTCGGCCGTCACTGGGCCTTTTGCGTCGCTGAAGTCTTTCGAATCAAATGTTTTCTTCCGATTGAGCACGAGATCGATCTTCTTGAGGTAACGATCCAGCTGGTCGGCCGATCTCGCTTCCAAGCCTGATAAGACCGCCAGGATTTCCTTCAATTCATCGAGACGCTTTCCGTCGGCCGGATCGGACGAATGCTTCGCAACGATCGCATCGATCTCGGCCTGGGCCCGGTCCTGCCGCGAGGTCAACGGGTTGAGTTTGGCCTGCGCAACAACCATTTCTTCGTAGGACCACCGCATCGGAATGAACTGGCAGACGAAGGGCACCTGCAATTTGCTGTCCATCTTCTTGCCGCGGTCCTTGGTCGGATGTTCGTGGAACCACCGGGTCAGCGAGTAAACCAGGCTGAGGTTCCGGTTCATGTCCTCATATTTAATAAGAGCACCGCTCATCAGGATCTGAGGAATGAGGACCAGCGGCACAATGTTGGCCGCGGTCTTGGCGTCCGACACCAGCGAGGAAACGAGTAAACCGAGCGCCAGGCTGCCGACCGACGTCATGAACATCAGGCCCAGGTGCAGCCAGAACATTCCGCGGATCTCGAGAATGTAGTTGCCGATCCATACGAACAGGACGCACTGGACCAGTGCGAACACCGACAGCGACGCCATCTTCGAAAATATGTAATAGGGCAGGCGGACATCGAGATTGCGTTCCCGCTGTAGCACCGGCCGGTCGCGAATAATATCGTCCGCGCTGTTGGTCAGGGACAGGAACATCGCCACCAGCAGTCCGAGGAACAGGTAGGTCGGAATGTGAAACGCCGAGGCGAAATCGTATCTTCCGCTCTCGGAATAGCGCAGGAGCGTGCCAATCATCAGCGCGAGCACCGGCGCCGCGCAGGTTGTGATCCAAATATTTGCGCGATTGCGAAGCTTGCTGATGAACGACCGGCGCAACAAAGCGCGAAATTGGGTCCACTCATCATGCCAGCGAATCGGCACCCGCTTTCGCTTCTGCGTCACCGTCGACGGCAGCGGCGGCGCCTGCTCGCGACGCAACGAAACTTGTTTAACGTCCTGGATCAGCCGGAACGCTTCGTATTTGTCGCGCCAGAATTCCGGTGAGTACCGCCGAGCCGCCACCAATTGTCCGCGACTGTTCTCCTCGTAAATAATGTCGCCGCTCAGATCGCGCAGCGGCGTTTCCAGCACATCAAAAATGAATTCCGGGCGGGTCGTTCCGCACGAAGGACACGCGCCCAGCTCCGCGCCGAACTGGTGCTGATGCTCGGCCTCGGCGAAATAGCGAAGCATCTCGCTCGGCGTTCCGAAAAATACCAAACGCCCGCCTTTGTCGAGCAACACCGCCTTGTGAAACATTTGAAACAACTTCGAACTCGGCTGGTGAATGGTGACGATGATGATCTTGTTGTGCGCCATCGAACGGATGATCTCGATGACGTGCTCGGAATCTTTCGACGACAGACCGGAAGTAGGTTCGTCGAACAGATAAACATCAGACATCCCGATCATATCCAGGCCAATGTTGAGACGTTTGCGCTCGCCGCCGCTCAACGTTTTTTTGATCGCGCTTCCGACCACCGCGTCACGCCGTTCGCCCAATCCAAGTTCCACCAGTTTGGCTTCCAAACGCCGCATCCGGTCGCGTCGAGACAAGTGCGGGGAGCGAATCGCCGCCGCCAATTGCAAATTCTCGCCGATGGTGAGGTGCTCATCGAACGCGTCCTCCTGCGGAATGTAACTGATGTATTTCTTGAGATCGTCGAGGTGCGGATAAAGCGAGCGACCATTCAGGAAAATATCGCCGCTGCTCGGTTGTAATTGTCCGGCCAAAACCTTGAGCAGCGTGCTTTTGCCGCAACCGCTCGCGCCCATCACGCAAACCAGCTCACCCCGGGTCAGTGAGAATGAAATTCCCTCCAGACCGGTTTCGCCACTGCTGAAGCGATGCGTCACCTCGCTCACTTCGAAAGTGCGAATAATGTTTCGCTCTTCCTCGATGATCCGTTCGGAAAAGTTGCATCGCAGAAATTGTCCGACGTCGATCCGGATGGTGTCGCCGTCCTTCAATGGATAGGTCGATCTCACTGACGCGTCGCCGACCATGATCGGCCGGTCGGCTTCGATCACTTCCAATTGACCGACCCGCTCGTCGTAATCGCAAAAAATCTTCAGCAACACGTCGCCCGCCGTTCCAGGCGAAAGCAAGATGTCGTCCGGTTGGAGTTTGCTCGGATCGTTCGAAACCAGGTACTCCGATTTCGACGCCTTGAGTTGGAACCGGCCACCCAACGCCCGGGCGCGACGGCGCAGATCGGTCAGATCCATCTCGGTGTTGTTGTGGAAAACGATCCTGTCCTCGAGCGACGCTTCGACTTGGGCGCCAGTCTTGAGTTTCACGCCGTTGAGGACCGCGTCGACGTCTCGCAATGCTTTGACTCGCACTTTCAAACCGAAGGCGATCTCAAGCGCGCTTTCCCGCGACCGCGCGCGTTCGAGGGCCACTTCGTCGACGTCTTTGTTTACCCGGATGTAGATCTGCGGAACGGAAACGTTCTTCTTAGCGTTAAAATATTGGGCCAGCTCCTGATAGCTCAGGACGGTGTCGCCGACCAAAATTCGTTGGCCCGGATAAATTCGGCAAAATCCGCCGCGGACCAGCGGTCGTCCGCGGACTGAAACATTCTGGCCGCTGTAATTTTTCAGCAGAATCAAATCGTGATAACGAAACGCCATCATCCGATCGGCGTCGGTCAGGCTCTTCATTTTCACGTCAGCCTTGCCGTTGTTGGCGAAAGAGAGCGATTCCAACGGCGATGCGCCCCGCTGATAAATTGACGGGTCGGCGTCTTCCGACGCGTTGAGTTGATAAACGATGTCGATGGCCTGCGCCGCCATTCCCAACAGCGACATGAACGAATAGAACGCGACGACTTGTTCCTGTTTTAATCCCGCCTGCGAAATGAGATCGTAAAGTTGGACCCCAAGCATGATTTTCCGCTCGGTGCTCAACTGAGTGCTGAGCTTCTGGGCCATCGCCGCCAGATCCTGTTGCTCGTAAAGCGCCTGCCGAAAAAGTTGGCGCAGCTCGGAGTAAACCGCTTCGGGATAATCGTACCGGAGAAAACCCAGACTGGAGTCGATCTCTTCCTCGAGCAGAACACCGTCGGCCTTCGAGAAACTGGCGAGCACCTGGATCAGTAACGGCAACAGGTTCGGACCTTCCGATACGCTGCGTGGCTTGCGCAGGGCCCGGCGCATCAGGCGGCGGCCCTCACGACGCACCCGATAGGCGAGCGGCGTCACTTTTTGAACGGCGCGGTCGAGTTTTTCCGCGACGGTTGAAACCAATTGAGTCATTTGCAGGGCTGGACGTGAAATTTTACAGGAATCGCATCTTTAAGCAACGCGGTGGGCTCGCCTGATCCTTGCTTTCTCATGACTTGCCTGCCAGCCGGACCCTTGGCGAAGGCTGGTCATTCGCGATTTTGGATCATGCCTCTTTTGCAATGCCATCCGTTCATGATAGCGTCCTTCACAGCTAGTAAACGCACCCCTTATGCCACAAAACGACCGTAACTCCCAACGCGACAACAAGCAGCGCGGCAGCGGCAACGAACCGAGTTTTAATTGGCGCGGCGTGATCCTGGTTGCGGTCGCGTTCGGATTTTTTGCGCTGGCGATGCTGTTTTATCGCGGCGGTTACCAGCAGTTTGAAGACGTCCCCTACAACCGCTTCCTCGAGTTGCTCGAAAATAAGCAGATCGTTAACGACAAGAACGCTCCCCTCACCTTGTACGTCGAAGAGGGCCAGCCGACCCAGCAGTTGCGCGGGAAATACACCAAACAGGGAACCGGCGGAGCGCAGAACCAGGAAGTCTGGTTTCGAACCACTGTTTATCTGACTTTCACGAACAATTTGCAGGACAAACTTGCCGCTGCCGGAATTCAACCGGCCATTCGCTCCGAGTCGCATCCGTGGACCCAGGTGTTCGCGAGTTTTGCCCCCGTTCTCCTTTTGCTTCTGCTTCTCTACTTTTTATTCCGCCAACAAATCCGCATGGCCGGCAAAGGCGCCCTCAACTTCGGCAAATCGAAAGCCCGCATGCTCGCGCGTGACAAAAACAAAATCACCTTCAAGGACGTGGCCGGCGTTGAAGAAGCCAAGGATGAAGTCCAGGAGCTGGTCGAGTTTTTGCGCGATCCGAAAAAATTTCAAAAACTCGGCGGACGAATTCCGAAGGGCGTCCTGATGGTCGGCCCTCCGGGCACGGGCAAGACTTTGCTCGCCCGCGCGATCGCCGGTGAAGCAGACGTGCCGTTTTTCTCAATCAGCGGTTCAGATTTCGTCGAAATGTTTGTCGGCGTCGGCGCCTCCCGTGTTCGGGACATGTTCGAGCAGGGCAAAAAATCCGCGCCTTGCATCATTTTCATCGACGAAATCGACGCGGTGGGCCGTCATCGCGGCCACGGGGTCGGCGGCGGTCATGACGAACGTGAGCAAACTCTGAACGCGTTGCTCGTCGAGATGGACGGTTTCGACACCCAGGAAGGCGTGATCATCATTGCCGCGACCAACCGGCCGGACGTTCTCGATCCGGCCTTGCTCCGTCCGGGACGTTTCGATCGCCAAATCACCGTCAATCTTCCCGACGTAAAAGGCCGCGAAGAAATTTTGCGGGTGCACTCCAAGAAAGTGAAACTCGCCGAAGGGGTCGATCTTGCAGTCGTTGCGCGCGGCACGCCCGGTTATTCCGGGGCCGAGCTCGCGAACGTGATTAACGAAGCCGCGCTTCTTGCCGCGCGTCGCGGATTAAAAGGAATCACTCTCAAGGAACTCGAAGAAGCGCGCGACAAAGTGCGTTGGGGCAAGGAGCGGCGCAGTCTCGCTCTCAGTGAAAAAGAAAAACAGAACACCGCTTATCACGAAGCGGGTCATGCGCTGTTGCTCGAATTGCTGCCGCACACCGAGCCGCTTCACAAGGTGACGATCATTCCGCGCGGCCCGTCCTTAGGATCAACCATGTGGTTGCCCGAGGAAGACAAATACACCAATCGCAAAAACGAATTACTCGCCTCGCTCGCCGTGAAAATGGGCGGCCGCGTCGCCGAGGAAATTGTTTTCGGTGATGTAACCAACGGCGCCGCCGGCGACATCAAAATGGCCACGGCAATGGCTCGCAAGATGGTTTGCGAATGGGGCATGAGCGAAAAACTGGGTATGGTCGAATACGGCGAACACGAAGATTACGTCTTCCTTGGCCGCGAACTGACTCGCAACCGCGATTACAGCGAAGCGACTGCCGAAGAGATTGATCGCGAAGTCCGCCGGCTGCTCGACGACGCCTATCAAACCGCGAAGCAAACTCTGATCGCTCATCGCACTCATCTCGACGCGATCGCTAAATCGTTGCTCGAGTACGAAACTTTGGACGGCATGCAGATCAAGGAATTGATCGAGTACGGAGAATTAAAAAATCCGCCGCCGACCGTCACTCCGGACTCCGGCGAAAAAATGCCGCCCGAAAAACCGCCACGTCAGGTTGTAGTCGGTCCCGATACTCATCCGCCGCTCCCCGACGCACCAGGCGCGCCGGCCTGATCTTTCGATTCGAGGTTGGGCGTTGGATATTGAGCGTTCGGCGTTTTCTGCGGCTTCGTTTGTAGCGGCGGTCTTTGACCGTCCCTTTTCGAGTGCGGCACGTCCTCGCGCCGCTTTCGAATTAGTAACGAATAAAATGTCCCAACATTCCACGTAGGTAGGGGCCGTTGCCCCCAACGGCCCGGCCTGAGTTTTCGAACGCAACTCCATCTCAAAATTCCCAGCCCATGAAAGCCCAAAACATCCCGCATGTCCTCACCCTTGGATTGGTGGTGCTGCTCGCATCCGCCGCGGTTTCCCGCGCAACACAAGCGCCCATCACGAACGAGCGCATCCTCGCGCCGGGACCGTTCAAGCCCAATTGGGAATCGCTCGCGGCGAATTACCACGCGCCGGAATGGTTTCGGGATGCCAAGTTCGGCATCTGGGCGCACTGGTCGGCGCAATGCGTCCCGGAGCAGGGCGACTGGTATGCGCGCAACATGTACATCCAGGGCACGC
>JAICWQ010000184.1 GCA_025934755.1 Chthoniobacterales bacterium
CGCGCGTGCTGATGTCTGCGGTGGTACTTAATATGAGGACCTGTTCCGGTTCGCCGTTCTTGTTCCGGGCGATGTTTCCTTCAATCGAATTGATCTGGAACGCTGTTGCGGCCGAAGGGATCGATATTTTTTGCTGGACGGTGTCGTGAGTTTCCGCGCCGCCATGCGAAGTCCGGACGCCGCTGCTGACTTCGACCTTCATGAAGTCTTCTTTGTCCGGCAGCGCGATATTCGAGCTGCGCAAATAGGCCAGCCGATGGTGCAATCCGTAGGTAATGCTGAAATGCGGCGGCTGCTCCGACGGCGGGAAAACGGCCGAACCGCCGACCATCATTAGTTTAATGTGTTTATCCAGCTCGCCGGGGTCGACTTGATGGGTCAGCTCGAGAGTTGCGGTGACCTGCCGCTGTTTCGGGTTCGTCGGGTCCTGATAAAGTTGCAATTCGGAAATCGCGATGGAGAACGCCGGCGTGCGCGTTTCGTAACTCAGACGCTCCATCAAAACCTGGGACGGAAAGAATTGCTTGTCGAAGGTGACTTGGAATTTTCGATCGGCCGGCCAGTCCTGAGTTGGACGAAAGACCAGTTCCCGGTCCGTATTCCACGACCACGCGCCCGGGATCAGCGGATCGAGTCGAACGCCGGTCAGCGAAGGTTTTTTCAAATCTTCCAGACGCGCCGCCGGATCGCTGAATCGGATCACCAGCGCCGGATATTGCAAATCTTTGTCCAGCTTCGTGACCGGAATCGCGAGAATCGACGCGGAAACGCGATGGGGTTTCGGCCGGCTTTGATACCATTTCCAGCCCCAGATCGATCCGCAGATGATTAAGAGGACGGCGATGACCAGAGCGGCATTTGTTTTCGGCCAGGTATTGCCGAACCGGGACCAGGCCGCGTCGCCTCGCGATAGCCAGCCCGGAGGACTCCAGGAAACCCGGCCGAAAATGGCGTAACAAATTTTCGAGATTAAGCGGCCGAGCCAAAAAAACGGGCGAAGAACGAGCTGGAGAAGGTTCGACAGGGAGGCTGGGATTTTCATGTTGTGAATACGCCAGTCGACCGCAAATCTTTCATGAAATCGATTTTATATTCTGCTAGAACGGAGCGGCTTAAGACAAAAAATGAAAATCACCGGATTAGTGGCGACCCGACGTAGTTTGATCGAGCGGCTGGCCGATTGGAACGATCGAAAACACTGGCAGGAATTTTTTGATGGCTACTGGAAGCTGATTTATTCGGCGGCGCGCAAATCCGGGCTGACCGATGCCGAAGCGCAGGAAGTTGTCCAGGAAACGGTCATTACCGTGGCGAAGAACATTGAAAAGTTAAAATACGATCCCAACCGCGGTTCCTTCAAAGGCTGGCTTTTGCAAATCACTCGGTGGCGAATTGTCGATCAATTCCGCAAACGGGAACCTGGAAACGCCAAGGCGCCCCGGTCGGCGGAAGACCGCCTCACCGCAACGATCGAGCGCGTTCCCGATTCCCGCGGGGAGAATCTCGATGCGGTTTGGGACGCGGAGTGGAAGGAGAATTTGTTCGAGGGGGCGATCGCCCGGGTGAAGAAAAAGGTCGATCCCAAGCAGTTTCAGATTTTCGATTGCTACGTCCGCAAAGAATGGCCGGCCCAGAAAGTGGCCGAACAATTGCGGGTCAGCGTCGGACAGGTTTATCTGGCAAGGCACCGGGTCGGCGCGGTCCTGAAGAAGGAAATCCGGGCCCTGGAAAAAGCCGGCCGCTGAATCAAAGTCTTGGAAGGGTACCGCGCCTCATGGCTGTCGTTGGATGCCGTCCCTGCGGGACTAGGTCTGTTGCTGACCACATCCTATAAACATCACCCGCTGACGTCGCTCACTAGAGCAACAACCAGCACCGAAGGTGCGCAATCGTTTATAGTTCTCGTGAAACGTTTATTACGGGCCAGCTCCAGGGGAGCGGCATGAGACAATCACCGGTCGAATGCAGCCGAGTGTGCTGGTCAGCGACAACGCGTTGCCTCGCGGTCAGAGCTTGTGTAAAATCGGCGCCATTCCCGACCAAGTTTCCGCTCAAATCCCTGTCGTCCCCGATCACGAACTCCTGCGCGTGATCGGCCGCGGCGCTTATGGGGAGATATGGATGGCGCGGACCGTGACTGGCGGTTTGCGCGCGGTCAAAATCGTTTATCGCAGCACCTTCGAAAGCGAGCGCGCGTTCCTGAGAGAATTCGAAGGAATGTCCGCGTTCGAACCGATCTCGCGTGAACACGCCGGCTTCGTCGACATCCTCCACGTCGGGCGAACTGCGGAGCATCTCTATTATAGTATGGAGCTGGCGGACGATCATCTCGCCGGACGCAAAATCGACCTCGTTAATTATGAGCCGCGCACCTTGAAAAGTGATCTGGCGCGGCACAAGCGTTTCTCGGCCGCCGGATCGATCCAGCTTGGACTTTCATTGACCGAAGCGCTCGAAGCCCTGCACGCGCATGGCCTGACTCATCGCGACATCAAACCTTCCAATATCATTTTCATGGACGGCGTCCCGAAACTTGCCGACATCGGATTGGTCGCTGCCAGCGGACAACAATCGTTTGTCGGAACCGAAGGTTACGTTCCGCCGGAAGGCCCGGGAACAGCGCAGGCCGACATCTTCAGCCTGGGCAAACTTCTCTACGAAGTCAGCACTGGAAAGGATCGACTCGATTTTCCCGAAATCGATTCGCAATTGAGTCAACGGCCAGATCGCGAGCAGCTTTTGCAACTCAACGACGTCCTGGTGAAAGCCTGCGCTCACGATCCGAAGAAGCGTTATCGGGCGGCCGCCGAGATGCATCGCGATTTGACTGCTCTCGATAACGGTCAGTCGCCCGCGAGCCGGAGGTCCCCCTCGATGATCGTGGCCGCACTGGCGTTGGTCCTCGCGATCGGAGCGCTGTCATTTTGGTTTTACTCACACCGCAGCGGATCGAACGCCGAGATGCATTTGAAACGAACCATCCGCACCGATCCCCCGGGTGCGTTGGTGATTTTGGGCGATCACGCTGAAAAAAGTCCGGCGACGTTCGACGATTTGGAGCCGCGCAAGTATCGCCTGCGCGTCATGAGCCCCGGTTACGAGCCGATCGAAATGACAATCGACCTCGGTGCCATGCGCTCGCCGTCACCGTCGGACTTTCATCTCGTGCGGAGTAAGGGGGTGCTGGACTTGCAATCGGAACCGGCCGGGGCCCAGTTTTCCCTTCGCAGCGAAGATGGCCACACCCTCCGTAACGGTATTACTCCTCAAATCATCGCCGATTTGCCGACCGGAAAATATTCGGTGGATATGCACCGGGGAAGTTGGGAAATGCGCGACCAAATCGAGGTCGAGCGCGGGGCCACGACGAAGAAATCCTTGGCGTTTGTCAGCGCGCCGATCAAGGTGACGAGCGAACCGAGCGGAGCGGAGATCAAGATTGATGGAACGGCGCGGGGACGGACCCCACTGCAAATCGAACTGCCGGTAACCACCCATCTGATTACGGCGCAGCTTTCCGGCTGGCCTAACGAAGAACAAAAGGTCGACCTTGGGCCGCAGGAATCGAACGCGGCCCACTTTGTTTTCGCCAACGGCAGCGTGAAAATTACCAGCGCGCCTGGTGGCGCAAGCGTTCGAGCTAATGGCAAGGACCTGGGCCCTACCCCGCTGGTGATTGAAGAAGTAAAGCCCGGCGACGTGACTTACGAATTGCGCCTGCCGGGTTACAATCCCACCACCGTCGCCGGCAAGGTTGATCCTCAGCAGCAAACATTTCTGGCGGCGCGGCTGGAAAAAAGCGTCGGTCCGGCGCCGGGCCAGCCATTTACAAACTCGTTAGGCATGAAATTCGTTCCGCTTGGCGAAATTCGGATGTCGATCTGGGAAACGCGGGTGCAGGATTATGCGACGTTTCTGCAGGCGACCGGCCGCCATTATGAACCGACCGATTTTCAACAGGCGGCAAATCACCCGATCGTGAAGGTGAACTGGTTCGACGCGACGGCATTCTGCAAATGGCTTACTGAAAAAGAGCATGACGAGAACCTGATCGAAGAACGACAGTCCTATCGATTGCCGACCGACAAGGAATGGAGCACCGCGGTCGGACTGCAGAACGAACCTGGCGGGACGCCGCAGGCGCGTGACGGAAAAATTAAGAACGAGTTTCCATGGGGCAAGCAATGGCCGGCTCCGAGCGGCGCCGGGAATTATGGAACGCCACAGAAACATGGAGCGACCGCGGCGGTAGGAAGTTTCAAGCCGAACCCACTTGGCTTGTACGATCTCGGCGGCAACGTTTGGGAATGGGTCGCGGATACCTACAAAGGCGGAACCACCGCGACCGGCCGCGACTGGGGAGTGCTGCGCGGCGGTTCATGGGCGACGACAAACAAACTGGAAATGCAATCATCCTACCGAAACGTAATCGATCGCAACGATCGTGACGTCATTTACGGATTTCGTTGCGTACTCGCAGCTGAAACCGCTGAGAACCGATAAGTCATTTCGACTCGATCGCGCTACGTAATCGGTCGAGAAAGGGAACCTGTGCCGGATTGATTTTGCCGCGGGCGATTTCCTCTGGGAAAAATTGCGTGCGATCTACTTCAGGAAATTCCTTGAATCTTCCGGAGCGCGGGGGCCATTCGAGTTGAAACGTGTTCGAACGCAATTCGAACGATTCGGGCAGATCGCCTTCGAAGGCCCAGGCCTGAACCGTCTTGCCGCTTTTTTGTTCGATCGAACCGAGCGCGATCCAATTGCCGGAAGGTTTGATTCCTAGTTCTTCTTCAAATTCGATTTGCGCGCGCGCCAGTAGATCTTCGCCGGCCTCCGCTTCTCCTTTCGGAATGCTCCACGCGCCGTCGTCCTTGCTTTTCCAAAATGGCCCGCCCGGATGAACGAGCAGAAATTCGATCAGATCATTCTCGACTCGGCGGAA
>JAICWQ010000221.1 GCA_025934755.1 Chthoniobacterales bacterium
GTAAAGCGCTCGCCTTCTATATCGCAAGGAAAGGGACCCCGCTCGAGGATCTCTCCATTCCGGTCAAGTAGGTCGGCGGGACCTGACCGCGGACGTGTGGGACAGCCGACAAAACGGCGCGCACAAAAAAAGCGGGCCTGGTTTAGGGCCCGCTCTTTTGAAGTAGAAAGGCTGAAGGCGAAAGGCGCCAAAGAAATCGCCGCTAGGTTTTCAGGCGTTTTCCGCTGGATGTAAAGATTGCCAGGAGCTCGCCGGACTCCTGAAGCAGCGCCGAAGAAAGCCTTTTGGCAAGCGAAGCGCTCGCCCTGTAATTCAGTTTTGAGCTCATGCGCCCTCGCTCAATCTCGGTCTTTCCACTTAGCCTTTTTACTTTCACCTTTGCAATTCAGCCGCGCCTAACGACCGCGACTGAAGAGCATCACATGCACCGTCTTGAGCGCGATCATGGCGTCGAGCTTAAGTGAGTAGCGCCTTATATAATAAAGATCGAACTTCAGCTTCTCGATCGCATCTTTGTCACTCTCTCCATAGGGATAATTGACCTGCGCCCAGCCTGTGATGCCCGGCTTCACTAGGTGCCGGAAATGATAAAACGGGATTTCTTTCTCGTAGCGCTCCGCGCACTTGATCCATTCCGCGCGCGGCCCGATCAGACTCATCTCGCCGGTGAAGACATTCCAAAGCTGCGGTAACTCATCGAGCCTTAGCTTGCGCAAAACCTTTCCCACCGGTGTGACCCGCGGATCATCCTTGCGCGTGTAAATGTCTTCTTCGGCCTCGGGATCGCTCCGCACTCTCATCGTGCGCAGCTTCGAAAGAGTGAAAGGAATCCCGCCGCGTCCCACCCGTTCCTGAGAGTAGAAGATCGGCCGTCCACTTGTGACCCAGACCAAACCCGCGAGCAGCACCATCAAGGGAAAACAAGTAACCAATAAGATGCCCGCCAGGCTTAATCGATAACCACTGTCTCGAGTCGCCGTTTGCCGCGCTGGCGGGCTGCGCGGGAAACGGCGTTTGCTCGCCACATACGGGAACTGTCCCAGCGTTTCCTGCTGTCTGGCTTGGTCCCACATCTTGCCTGTTCTGTTTTCTTTCATGGTCGGATTCGGTCGGATTTAGCCTGATGTTCGATAGCGTTGGAACGAACTGACTGTGGCCGGCGCGCAATCCGCGGTTTGATTTGGCTTGATTAAGCTTGATTTGGTTTGATCGGTTGTGGCGTCCGATGCGCCATTGGGCGTCGGGGAATCTGAGGGCGAAGTGACTTTTAACGACTTCTTTCGCGACTGTTTTGGCAACGGAATGTCATTCTCAATAAAATTGAGCAGGTCGACAGCTTTCTCTGCAACCTCGCCGCCGCCGAGCGCCTCAACCAAGGTTTTCCTGCAGAGACCGGCAAAGATGCGTCCACAAAGATGGGCTTTGCGCTCAGCAACCTCCTGGTTGCGATCTTCATCGCTGTGACGTTTCCTCTCGATATCCCAGCGTTCGCGTTGCAGACGGAGGCGCTCCATCTCATGATCGCCTTCGCGCAACCGACCTAGTTCCCGCAGGAGTTCCACGACAGCAGCACGATGCTTCGGGCCTTTCTCCTCCGCTTTTAGCTCTGTTTGTAGTAGGCGTGCGACAGCCAGCGTCGCCATCTCAGTGAGTCTATCTGTGAGCGAGGTGCCATCCAGCTCCTCTTCAAATTCCTCGGCCTCATCGAGAAATCCTCGAAACGAACGGCGCTGCTCCTCACGCTTGAGCCATTGCTGGTGTTCGCGCTGCTTCCATCCACTCAGGTTCTGTTCGGAGATCGGCCGGCCATCGAATTCTTCGTCGAGGACCTGTTTCACGACCCACATGCCATTGAGCCATGCGACCAAGTCTTTGCCTTGCTCACCATTTCGCAACCGCTCGTTGAGCTGATTGCGAATGTTGAAGGGGAGCCGCGCGATCTTTCCAGTACCGGTCATGTCAGTACTGACCTCGGAGCTGCCTGTTGAAGTACCGGCCCGGCGACTCGGCAGTAATCAACCCAACGTATTTGTAGGCTGGCACATTTTGTAACGTATAAGATTTGCCCGAAACGAAGGTCACTTCGAGTTTGCGTGTGGCTGCGTCGTATTCGACCGACAGGATACAAGAAGAATTTAAGACTGGCATATGGTGTCATGTGTTGATGACACCAAGTAAAACGACAGTGGCCGATGGCGATACTCCCCACAAACCGCCTTCTATTTTATCAGTGCCAGGCAAATAGAACCGAGCTTACGGGTAGTTGCGGGCGGCGCGTTTGCCTAATCGTTGTGCTTTCGTTTGCCAGGAGATTGGAAATGAATTCTCACCAAACCCAGTTCGATCACGGCAATCGTTTAGGGCGCGGCGACGCTCGTCGTACCATTTTCGTGTTGAGTAGAGCGCCCAAGCCTCGGGAAGCTTCGCTCTAAGTTCCGCGAGGGTGTAGTGGTGCAAGAGACGCATCATTCCAATCCGTTCCAAAGCAACTAACCGATCACGATTCTTTCTGCCCCGGCTACTATGCCGCTGTATGCCCTGCGGTTCGTATTGATCGAGGATGCGGTTGACGACACGAAGAATCCTTTTTCTGCTAAACCTCCAATTGATAGTTAATAAGAGAGTGGTTGATCTTCTGAATGTGAAATCATGCTGGATAATCAACGGTAAGCTCGGGTCGATCTTTTCTCTCTGAAAATAGCGGATCACCCGGTCCCAGCTCTCTACTGCTGCGATGTTCGTGTCTCTGGATTTTTCTACGATCCCGCAAAGTCTAAGCCTCTCTTTTTCGGAAAAACGAAGCCAAGGCAGATTATGATTCTCAAGTAAGGGTCGGAGATGTTCAGCGAGCCAGCGGTCGTAAGCAGCCCGCCTTTGTTTGGCGGACCATCGCCGAAGAAATGTGAACTCTCTTGTAGGAATAAAACTCTGGAAAATGCAATGCACGCGTGTTCTCACGACCGCTGCTTCGGAGAAGTAATCAAGATGTTTGGCCTGTCGCTTCCCTTTGAAATCTGGATGTGGCCTGTGATCCGATAACGTTCCGCTCAGCCACGCCTTTCCTGCTTCAACAATTTCGTGCCGGTCCCGGCATTCCCGACCCGTCTCCCAATGCAGCGCGGGCAGATATTCGCGAACCGGCAAAGATGAAAAATCCCAA
>JAICWQ010000170.1 GCA_025934755.1 Chthoniobacterales bacterium
AGGAAAAAATAAGCGTAGCTGAGGAACATCAAGGCTGCGCTGAGGCGGTACAAAAATCCGAAGGCCACGAACAAGGCGAGGACTCCAAGCGCGGCCCAATGAATATAAAGCCAGTTTCCCGGCCAGGGGTGGACCCAGGAAAAGCCGTAGTATTTAAATAGAAACTTTGGCTCGAGCCAAAAATGGTAAATCGACTCGTTCCTAAAATAACGGCAGACCTCCCATGCCATCAGCAGCCCAAAGGTGATTCGAAAAAATACCAGGGCCGCGATATCCACCGGCGCGAAGGCGCGGGCCTGAATTTGGCGCAGGAAAGTCTTCATCGTGACAAATGGAACGCCCGGGTTTCTAGCAGACCACACCGGTTAAACGAATGATTTTTTCCGCCATCGCATTAATAATTGCCCGGCCCTCAGGAGTCGCCATATTCGCTGTCGTTTATGGTTTGGAAAATTCTGGCGCTGGTAATTGTTGCGCCACTAGCGATCGCCTTTGCCCAGGATTCGGCAACGCAATTCAAATATCCCCCAGGGCCGAAAAGTGATCAGGTCGATGATTATCCCGGCACCAAGGTGGCCGACCCTTATCGACCCCTCGAAAATCCCGATTCGCCCGAATCGCGGCAGTGGATCGAGGCCGAGAACAAAATCACTTTCGATTTTCTAAACACGATCCCGGAACGCGAGGGAATCAGGAAACGCCTGACCGAGGTTTGGGATTACGAGCGGTTCGGGGTCCCGTTCAAGGAAAGCAATCGCTACTTCTTTTCAAAAAACACCGGGCTGCAGAATCAAAACGTCCTTTTTACCGCGGCGAACTTTTCCGAAAAACCGCGCGAGCTGCTGGATCCAAACACCCTTGCCAAAGACGGCACGATTGCGCTTGGGGGCCTGGACGTAACCGAGGACTCCAAACTGATGGCTTACGGTCTCGCCAGTGCCGGGTCCGATTGGCAGCAGTGGAAGATCCGCGACGTCGCGACCGGCAGGGATCGACCGGACGTGATCGACTGGGTGAAATTCTCGGGCGCGTCATGGAAGAAAGACGGCAGCGGATTTTTTTACAGCCGGTACGACAAACCGGACGAGAAAAACAAACTGCGCTCGCAGGTTTACAATCACAAACTGTTCTTTCATCAGGTCGGCACCCCGCAATCTCAGGACAAGTTGATTTATGAGCGGCCGGACCAGAAAGAATGGCTGTTCAACGCCGAGGTCACCGACGATGGACGTTATCTCATCATTAATGTCCAGCGCGGGACCGATCCAAAGAATCGGATCTTTTACAAGAATCTGGTCGATCCGAAGTCGAACGTAGTTGAATTACTGGATAAGGCCGATGCCGAATACGCGTTTATCGATAACGACGGCCCGGTGTTCATGTTCAAAACCGATCTGGACGCGCCGCTCGGCCGCATCATTTCGATCAACACCTGCAAGCCCTTACCGCCGAAGGTCGATGAGCTCGTGCCGGAAGCGAAAGACAAACTTGAAGGTGTCAGCAGCGTCGGGGACCGGTTCGTTGCCCTTTATCTGAAGGACGCGCACAGCGCAGTGAAGTTATTCAAGCGCGATGGTTCCCCAGACGGGGAGATCAAGCTTCCTGGTCTCGGCACAGCGAGCGGATTCACCGGCAAAACCAAAGATCGCGAAACGTTTTACGCGTTTACCAGTTACACGGCGCCGACCGAAATCTTTCGCTACGATTTCGACAAGCGCGAGAGCGCATTGCTGTTCAAACCGAAAGTGAAATTCAATCCGGACGATTACACGACCGATCAGGTCTTCTACAAGAGCGCGGACGGCACGCGCGTCCCGATGTTTATCTCCTACAAGAAAGGAATGAAACGCGACGGTCACAATCCGACTTTTCTTTACGGCTACGGCGGGTTCGACATTTCCCAGACGCCAGCCTTTAAGCCGGAGAACCTGGTTTGGATGGAAATGGGTGGCATTCTCGCGGTGGCGAACCTTCGAGGCGGCGGCGAGTACGGCGAGCAATGGCACGAAGCCGGTATGCTGCACGTGAAACAAAACGTGTTCGACGATTTCATCGCCGCTGCCCAGTACCTGATCGACAACAAATACACTTCGACCCCAAAACTCGCGATCGGGGGCGGCAGTAACGGCGGACTGCTGGTCGGCGCGTGCCTGACCCAACGGCCCGATCTTTACGGCGCGACCTTACCCAACGTCGGGGTGATGGACATGCTCCGGTTCGACAAATTTACCATCGGTTGGGCTTGGACATCAGATTACGGCAGTCCGCAAAATCCGGATGATTTTTCCTTTCTCTACGCTTACTCGCCGCTTCATCACATTGCGAAGAGCGGCTGTTATCCGCCGACATTAATCACAACTGCCGATCACGATGATCGGGTGGTGCCGGCCCACAGTTTTAAGTTCGCGGCCACGTTGCAAGCGGCCCAAAGTTGCGACAAACCGGCGTTAATTCGAATCGAAACCAAAGCGGGCCATGGCGCAGGCAAACCGACCACCAAACTCATCGAAGAAACCGCCGACCGCTGGGCCTTTCTGGTCAAAGAGCTCGGGATGAAATTGCCGAAATGAGACGATCAGCGTCTCAGCAGACGTGAATCGAACCGATATGGAAGCGGCTTGGCGATTTTGATTTTCTTGAAATCCCGATGGTTTGGGTTCAACAGAAAGTTTAGCTCGCTCCTGCTGAGCAAACTCGGCAGCGCCAAAACGGCGGAGCGTTGTTCGCGGGCCCATTCATCGCCGATGCTCATGCTTGCCGGGTTCGGCGCCTCAGCGCTCCAATCGGCCGGCAGTTTCTTGATCGAAAAATATTCAGTCAGCTTATCATCCCATTCCAAGCGGAAAGAAAAGTAGTCTTCGATTGGCGACAACGGCAAGGTGTGGACCAAAAGCTCGAGAGCAGCGAGAGATTCATGTTCGCTGACATAGACCACCGGCGTCCCGCGCGAATTCCATCTGCCGCCAAAAAGCCGGCTACCTTCACCCGTAAACGCTGCCTGACTGCGCGCCGCCCGCACAATTCGCCAAGCCGAGCGCGCGCGGCTCACCCGTAAACGCTGTAATCGATTCGACCCAGCAAATCATCAACCTCACGAGCGCCCATCTCGGTGCTGGCATATTCCAGCGGCACTGCGCCACCAAGTCCGCGCTGGGCTTGCTTCAACCATTGCCGCGCTCGTTCAATTGTTCCAAAAACCTTTCTGGCGTGTTGCACTATCCGCCAAAAACGCATCAGCCGGTCTGACTCCTGCGAGGAGAGTCGTCGCTCCGCTTTTCGTCTCTGCAAGGTCGACCTCGAAATCGATAAATGTCGTGCCAGCGCGTCAAGCGGCTCATCGATCTCGCCGCGCAAATGCTCGAGTTCGCTAAACGGCAGTCCTTTGTTGATTTCCCCGATCGCTTCCGCGGGCGCGATATGCTTTGCCGCCAGCAAACTCTTCGATTCGTATTCGCTGGCTCCATGTCCGCGAACTCCGCTGCCTCGCGAATATCTTCGCTTAACCGGCTTACCCATTTGAGTATTTTAAATGATTCAATTGAGCACGTCAACTGCGCCCTTACGGCTTTTCGATTTCCTGGCGCTCAATTCGAACGGCGTATTGATCGGGTTTAATCGCGGTCCCGCATTTCCGGGCGTAAACCTGAGTGAATTCGCCGCCGAAAAGAAGAATCTGCGACGAATAGTAAACCCACAGGAGCAAGGTGATGAGTGAACTGGCCGCGCCGTAAGCTGACGAGGCCGTTCCGCTGCCGAGATAAATTCCGAGCGCCCATTTGCCGATCAAAAATAAAATTGCAGTCAGCACCGCGCCGACCCAAACATCGCGCCATCGGGTTTGGGCGTTGGGTAAAACTTTGAAAATCATCGCAAACACCGCGGTCACAATCACGAAATCGAACGCGAGATAAATTGGAATGATAATTGTCAACGCGCCCGGAACGACCGATTGCAAGTAATGACTGAAACCTTTGATGGCGGCTTCGATTACCAGTGAGACCAGGAGAAGGAAACCGATTCCGGCGATGAGTGCGAAGGAAAGAAAACGGGAACGAACAAATCCCCAGATCCCCCGCCCCGGCTTGGATTTCACCCCCCAAATAATGTTGAGCGAGCTTTGAAGCTGGCCGAACACCCCGCTTGCGCCGAACAGGGCCAATGCGAAACCAATCGCGCCCCCGAGCGCACTTTTGGACGGACTGGAAACCTGTTGGGCGATTTGTTGCACCATTGTGATGGCGCTTTTGTCCAAAAAGTAGCTCAGCTGGCCGGTGATTTTGCTCCACGCGCCAGCCGGATCGTCCCGAAACAACACCCCGATGATCGAAACGACCAGCAACACCATCGGTGCGAGGGAGAACACGCTGTAATAAGCGAGCGCGGCCCCGAGTTGGGGCGCATCGTCATCGATCCATTCCTGGCCGGTCTGCTTAAAAAGATCGGCCACAAGCTTCGCGCGCGGTTTCCAACTCATTCCAAGAACATTTCGCGCGTACCAACGAAAAAGGTTTCAAACGGCAACCAGAAAAGATTTGATTGCAAATTAATCAGTAACCCAGGAGAGCAGGAATCCTCGAACGTCCGTTCTTTGGAATAGGCAGCCGGAAATCCTCATTAGTCACTCCTCAATCCGATTTTGTGATTTCTGGATTTTCATCCTTCATCCTTCTACCTTCATCCTTGCAAGAGTTCCCGTAGTTCAACGGATAGAACGGAGGTTTCCTAAGGTTAAACCGCCACTTTTGCACCAATCGGCCTAACGAATCAGTCGTCATCAAATCGCTCTCAACGAGGACATTGACTAATTGTTACTCTCTTCACGCGTAATCAGCAAAACGCACGTTTCTGACCATCCGGGTGACACACCGGGTTACACAAAATTTAAAAAAAGAGAGATCGGATTAGCGGCGTATCCACTTCGAGTGGTCGGTTCAGTTTTTTTGGTAAAGTTTCGCGCCTTTTATTTTGACGTCATGCCCTTGCGCATCTTTGTAGTGAATCTCCTCAGATTCAGTACCTAGAAACGTATAACCGCTCGGCGCAGGAGTACCTGGCGCCACAGTGATAATTGTTCCTTTAGGAACACCGTCGACGGTTCCTGTCCCCAATTGCCCGTTCGCGTCAATGAAAACCGGCTTACCACCGTTCTTGTCGACCCCGTTAATGCCTGCAATAAACGTTGCGTGGTGCAGGGCTTGGGTTCCAATGCGGATGGTACTCGCCTCGCCGGCAACATCAGTGGAAGTGGCAGTGTTCCAGTCGGCATTGCCGATGTCGATATTGTTATTGCCAGTGGTCAGATTTATCCCCGCGCTGGCGCCGATCGCGATATTGCCTGACCCGGTTGTGTTGTTTTGCAAAGCTTGCGGGCCACTCGCGGTGTTGAAACTGCCAGTGGTATTTCTGTAGAGGCCGCCACCGCTCGCAGTGTTAGAATTGCCAGTGGTGTTGGACCAGAGCGCGGCACCTCCAGTGGCTGTGTTGCCGCTGCCGGTCGTGTTGTTATAGAGCGCACTAACACCGTCAGCCGTGTTGCCGCCACCATAAGTGTTGTACCTGAGTGCAAACTCGCCGGTCGCCGTATTATAGACGCCGCTGGTGTTGTTTTCGAGAGCTTCGACCCCGGTGGCCGTGTTGTCGCTGCCGTCGTTGTTGCCAAAAAGTGCACTGGCACCGGTTGCCGTGTTGTTGTAACCAGCCGTACTGAGACCCATTGCACTGACACCGGTTGCTGTGTTGCCACTGCC
>JAICWQ010000003.1 GCA_025934755.1 Chthoniobacterales bacterium
CGGATGACCTCGACTTTGTCATTGCAAGGTAGCGGCGGTTCACCGAGCCGCCATCGGGCGATTGAGGGCAATCGCCCCTACCTGCCGCCGTCACGCAAATCACGCGCACGCTCGCTTGAACGCAATCACGCGGCGGTGAGGTCCCTCGTCCCGCGAAGCGGGATTCGGAATGACAGAGATTTTTTTGCCTTATGAAATTCTCCGTCAATTGGCTCCGTGAATTTGTCGAGCTTCCGAAAAATCCGGAAGAGATCGCCGATTTACTGACGCGGGCCGGCGTTGAGACCGCAAACATCGAAACCCGCGGCGCGAAAATCGACAAGGTCATCGTTTCGCAGATCATCGCGACCGCGCGTCACCCGAATGCGGATCGTTTAAGCGTTTGCGAAGTGGAAGACGGGAGCGGCGTGAAACGCCAAATCGTCTGCGGCGCCACGAATTATAAAGTCAGCGACAAGGTTCCGCTGGCGCTGCCGGGCGCGAAGTTGCCGAACGGAACTGAGATCCGAAAAAGCAAACTCCGCGGCGTCGAAAGCCAAGGAATGCTTTGCAGCGCGATTGAGCTCGGTCTCGGCTCGGACGCGGCCGGTCTTCTGATTTCATCGCCAGAAGCGAAGATCGGCGCTCCGATTTCTGAATTGTTCCCGACCGACGCGATTCTCAATGTGGAGATCACACCGAACCGCGGCGATTTGCTTAGCCATTTCGGGTTGGCCCGCGAAATCGCCGCGCTCACCAATAAAAAAATTGTAGGGCAAGCGCATCGCTTGCCGTCCGAAAAGAAGGCAGGCGGAGCGCCCGCCCTGCAAAAGAAAGGCGTCACGATCTCCTCAACGCGTGAATGCCCGTTTTTCTCCGCGCGCAAGATCGACGGTGTAAAAGTCGGCCCAAGTCCCCAATGGTTGCGCGCTAAAATCGAGAGCGTTGGGGTCCGCTCGATCAACAACATCGTCGACATCTCGAACTTCGTGATGCTGGAGCTCGGACAACCGACCCACGCTTTCGACGCTGACAAACTGAACGGCGCGATCAACGTCCGGCTCGCCCATGTCGGTGAAAAATTTCTCGCCCTCGACGGAAAGACCTACTCTCTCAAGCCGGACAATTGTGTCGTCGCTGATCAACAACGCGCTGTTGGAATCGGCGGAGTGATGGGCGGCGAAGAGACCGGCGTCACCGAATCGACCAGGAATGTCTTACTCGAAGCGGCCTACTTTCTGCCGGCCAGCGTTCGCAAAACCGCGCGAGAGTTAAATCTTCCGAGCGATGCAAGCTACCGATTCGAGCGCGGAATCGACCCGGACATGATTGTTCGTGCCTCGCACCGGGCGGCTGAATTGATTCGGGAGATCGCCGGCGGAACGCCGGCAAAAGAAGTCAATGTCGCGGGCGATCTGCCGTCGGATCCGCCGGACGTTTCCTTGAGCTACGAAAAATGCGACCGGGTTGTCGGCATCGCAATCAAACCAAAGCAAGTCGACGAAATTTTAACGCACTTTGGCCTGAAGAAAACGAGCGCGGCCAAGACGATGAAATGGAAAATCCCCAGTTATCGCCGCGACCTTCAACGCGATGTGGATTTGATCGAAGAAGTCGTGCGCGCTTACGGCGCGGAAAAGATTCCGGGAACGGACCGAAGCCGTTTCACACCGTCGAGTGAAGCCGATCGGGCACACGATTTGGAATCTCGGATGCGGGAACGGCTTGTCGCCCGCGGACTCTTCGAGGCGCGCACGTCGAAGCTGATTCCGAGAAGCGTCTCTGCCTTCAGTGAAGGCGCTGTCGCCTTAAAAAATCCACTGAGTGAAGATCACGTCGCCCTCCGCCCAAGTTTAATCGGCGGTTTGCTGGGTGTGCTGGAACGGAACGTCAACGCCGGCGCCGACAGCGTCGCGATTTTTGAAATCGGACGCGCCTTTATTCCGCCCGCCGGAAAAGAAGAACGACATCTCGCGGCCATGCTTTGGGGAAAAGTAGACCCCAAACCAAACTGGCGAACCCAGGCCAGGCGCGGACTCGATTTATTCGACCTTCGAGGCGCGCTCGAAGCGGTCGTTCCCAATTTGTCGTTCCGGCCGGCAAAATTTCCGGACTTCGCTCTGGCGGTTGAGGTTTATTCCGGCGAACGCAAGATCGGTTTCGCCGGCCAAATCGCATCTGCGCAATCGACCGCCCCAAGCCCGGTGTTGGCCGCTGAGTTGCACGCCGATCTCCTTTTCGCGGACGGTGGATCAACCGGAAAGTTTCGGGAGCTTGATCGATTTCCGTCAATCACCCGCGACATTGCGATGATTGTTCCGGAAGAAATTTCCCACGCGACGATTTTGAGCGCAGTGGAGAACCCGAAAGAACCTTTGCTGGAACGTGCGGTGTTGTTCGATTTGTTCACGGAACAAGTCGGCGCGGAAAAAAAGTCGCTCGCATATCGATTGACATACCGAGACCGGAGTCGCACACTGACGAACGAGGAAGTGAACGCGGCGCACGCGAAAATTCGCGAGCGATTGCGGGACGACCTCAGCGCAGAATTGCGCGAATAGTTCTTTGACTTGAGAGCCGCTCATTGAGGGTTGGGCAGGAAACCAGTGCTTTCCGTTCAACTCTCAGTCAGCGGCTTTCGAACTCCGAATGCTTTCGCGAGTTTAATAAATTTACCCTGCGATGTTCGCGATTAAGGCGAAGTCCCCGAACCGATAGTTGATGAACAAAGGAGGCTTGGTGGTTGCGGAAAATGGCACGCCTTTATTGGAAGTCAGCTTCCGCAGCGACGGTCATCCGCCCTTTATTATAAGGGAACGGGAGATTCACCTGAACGGCACCAGCGGGGTGAAATTTAAAAACCCGAACCGGCAACTCGGTTCGGGTTTTTCGTTATTCGTTGAATCGTGATTCGTTACATCGGCAGATCGAATCTCGAATTACGATTTTCGTTTCTCGATTTGAAATTCGTTCGATAACATCGACAATCACCCGCGATGCGCGCCCTCCTCGCTCTCGAAGACGGAAAATTTTTCGAGGGCGAATCATTTGGCGCCGCCGGGACACGGGTCGGCGAGATTTGCTTCAACACCGCGATGACCGGCTATCAGGAAGTCCTGACCGATCCTTCCTATCGCGGGCAGATCGTAACCATGACCTATCCGTTGATCGGCAATTACGGAATCAACTCGCTCGACCAGGAAAGCCACGAACCTCACGTGCGTGGATTTGTGATCGAGGAGTTGAGTGAAGCGCCCAGCAACTGGCGCTCGGAGATGTCGCTCGATGATTACTTGAAGAAGTACGATATCCCCGGCATTCAAGGAATCGACACCCGCGCTCTCACCCGGCATCTGCGGACGCGCGGCGCGATGAAGGCGTGTCTCACGACTGAACAAATGTCGATCGCACAAGCGGTCCAGCGCGCGGCTGAAGGCGAAGGCGTGATCGGGATGGATTACGTTAAAGAAGTTTCGACACCAAAAATTTACCAATGGGACCCGGAGGATAAACTGAGCCGGCCGTGGTCGATCCAAAATGGCAACGGGGATAACAAACCGAAGTTGCCGCCGATCCGATTTCGCGTTGTCGCGTACGATTATGGGATCAAACAAAACATTTTGCGGCTGCTGAGACAGAAAGGTTTCGGCGTGACGGTGGTGCCGGCATCAACCACCGCGGAACAGGCGCTTGCCCAAAATCCCGATGGAATTTTTCTCTCGAACGGCCCGGGAGATCCAGCTGCTTTGCCTTACGCTCACCAAACCCTTCGAGACTTGATGGGCAAGAAACCCATCTTCGGAATTTGCCTGGGTCATCAGATTCTCGCTTTCGCGTTTGGGGGATCGACCTTCAAATTAAAGTTCGGACACCGGGGCGCGAACCAACCGGTGAAAGATTTAAAAAGCGGCAAGGTCGCCATCACCGCGCAAAACCACGGTTTCGCGGTGGATCCGCAATCGCTTCCGACAAATGTCGAAGTCAGTCACATCAATTTGAACGATAACACCGTAGAAGGAATGCGACACAAAGAGTTGCCAATCTTCAGCGTGCAATATCATCCCGAAGCCGCGCCCGGCCCGCACGACGCGTCTTACTTTTTCTCGCAGTTCGCCGAGTTGATCGAGAAGAAAGGGTAGGGGCCGTCGCCCCTGACGGCCCGAGGGCGATTAAGGACAATCGCCCCTATCAGTTTGACGTCGAAACAAATCTCTCAAAGTTTCCAACATGTTTAACTCAACCCGGCTCAAAAATTTCAGGACTGTCTTCTCCGTTATTGTCATTGCTTCATTTGCCATCGCCCCTCTGGCCCTGGCCCACGACGAAAAGGACAAGTCAGACGCAGCTGGCGATAAGACCGTGACCGGCGAGGTCGTCGACATGATGTGTTATGTCGATCACAACGCGATGGGTGAGAGTCACGGCCAATCCTGCGGAGCCAAGTGCATTAAAAATGGCGGTCCCGTTGGAATTGTCGAGAACGGCAAAGCGTATCTGGTGGTTGGCGAACACAAGCCGATCAACGACGAGCTGGCGGATTCCTGCGGCAAAACGATTACCCTCAAAGGTAAACTGGCCGAACGCGGCGGCGTCGCATTGCTGGAGAACGCCGAGATCGTTAAGAAATAACGGTGTGCCATCGGCTTACAGCCGATGATCATTGGCAAGATGCCAACGCCACGTCACTTATAATACGGCCGAAGCGACGGCCGGAGTTTGCCGACTCGCAGAGCGGCATCCATCTCTGAGTCCGAAACGGAATTGTCCGCGAGGCGGCGGACGTCCCGTCCTTCAAGCGCGCCAACCGGCAAACCATTGCAAAACAGAACGCGATTGGTGGTGAAGGCCGCGATTCGCGGCCCGGGCGTGAGAATTCCCTGCAAGTTGAGTGGATCGGCTGCGCTCAGAGTAATGAGTTGGTAACTCGCGCCGGATTTTCTGATCGACCGCAACAGACCAATGGCTTCCGGCAACGCGAACTGTTCACCGCTGACACCCGCGATGAAATAACCGCCGCGAATTTCCCCGCGCGCTTCCAGTCGCCGATAAAATCGCCCGAGCTCATACCAAGTCACACTCAAGCTCTCGCGCTCGAGCAGCCGTCGAAAGACCACGCCGTAACGGCGCAACAAGACCCGGGCGTACGTCTCAACCGCGGCGTCACGACGAGTTGAATCCGCACCGTTCAGTTGAGCGACGCTTTCCTTTCGAATCAGAGACCAGCGACCGGCGAACTCAATGCTGGCCAGGTTCGCTTTGCGCCGCCGTTTCCCTTCATTGCGGCCGAGGGTTGGTCGCTTGTTCGATGGAACGAGTAAGGCGCGCAGACCGTCAAAGCTGTCGCATGTCACAAAACCGAGCGCGGCAAGTTCCGAAAGAGCTTCTTCGACCTGCGAAGGAAGCAAACCGGTTCGCTGGATGAGTTCAGCGAAAAACAACGCGCCGTCGTTGGCGAGTGACTCTCGGACAGTTTGCGCCGCCGTAGAAAGTTCGACGACGGATTTAGTGGACGCGAGAGCAAGCCAGTCTTCGAGATTTTCCCGCTGGTACAACGCGATGGGACTCGTGCGCAACGGCGCTGTCGCGCGCGCGTTCGGATGTTCCGGTGAACTCAAACGCGCCCAACCGACACGTCCGGAAAAGCAAAGTCGATCCAGCCATTCCGGATCGTAATCGGAGACGCGCGCGCTGAGCACGGCCGATTCCCACGAAGCCAGCGGGAGTTCGCAGCCGTCCAGTTGTTCCAGGATCGATTGCAGACCTTCCGGCCCTTCGACCCGGTGTTCGCCATCAATACGTTGCCAGGCAAAGAGAAACCGGTAGAAATCCTGCGCCGAAACCGGCTGAATTTCTGCACGCAGCCGGTCGATCGTCAGCCTATGAATTCGCGCGAGGAGGCGGCGATCACACCATTCCTGTTCGGTTGCGTTCGGGTGAAATTTCCCGCGCAGAACAAAACCTTCGCTTTCGAGTCCGAGGAGTCCGGTCTCAACTTCAGTCGGCGAAAGACCCAGAATGTTTTGCAGTCGAGTTGCGGCGACGGGCCCCGAAACTTCCATTCGACCGCGCAACAATTCTCGAATTGCGCCCGAGCGCTCCCAAGTCTGGCCTTCAGCCGATTCGGGCGGCAGAATTCGAGGATTGATCGCGGCGTCCGGATAAATTGTTTTCAACATCGGCAACCGCTCAGCCGTGACCCAAAATTCCTTATCGGCCACGCGGAGCTGCGTCACCCGACCCGTCGCGATAAGCTCGCTCAGCAATTGGTCCGCCCGAGCGGCGCTGGGTTCGCGCTGGAGAGTGCGTTGTACTTCATCAGAGGTCATCACAGCCAATAGCATCAGGCCATCGTGCAATTCGTCGGCATTGGTCGCTTCCGGCCAGGCCTCCTTCTCCACTTTTTCGATCGCGGCCGAATCGAGAATTCCAAGACCGTCGCCATTATTTCTCTCGGAGGCGCGCCGTGTATAAACTGCCTGGGTCCGGCGTTCTTCAAGCGGTGCGTTGTCGAGAAAGGCGTAGGGACGGGCATTCAAAATTTCCGATGCCAACGGAGACGGCTCGGGCAAATCTCTGGCGACGCAACGGGTTTCGCCGCTCTCAATCTTGCGCAGCACATGTTCGAGACCGTCGATGTCCATCGCTTCGGTCAGGCAGTCGCCGATTGTTTGATTGACCAATGGGTGATCGGGAATCTCGCGGTCGCCCACGATGTGTTCGAGACAGGCCAGCTGGTCCGGAAAAACTGCGGCGAGCAGATTCTCCGATTCCATTCGCTGCAAAGGCGCGGCGAGTTTCGATCCGCCACGAAATCGAGGGACAGCAAGCGATCGCGTCGCGTTCCACCGCCACCGAATCGTGAACATGGGCGCGTCCAACAAGGCCTGGATCAACAGATCGCGAACCGTTTTCGAATTCAGATAACGAAAAACTTCGTCGAGCGGAAATGAATGCTGCGTCCCGAGTGAGATCACGATCGAATCATCCGTTGCCGCGGCCTGCAACTCGAAGTTAAAGGATCGACAAAAACGTTTTCGAAGCGCGAGACCCCAGGCGCGATTGATTCGATTTCCAAACGGCGAATGCAAAACAAGCTGCATCCCGCCCGACTCGTCGAAGAAGCGCTCCATGACGAGGGTTCGCTGAGATGGAATTGCCCCAAGCGTACGATAAGTGTCGGCGTAGTAATCGGCGACCTGTTGCGCGGCTTCAGCTGGTAATCCAATCTCGCGAATAAGCCACTGGCAGAGGCTGGTGGTAGCGACATCGCGCTGCGATGTCCGGTCGCCGCGGCGCGACGACCCGACTAAGATTTGCTCGATCTCGATCCGCAGATTCGAAACGGCGTCGGAAAGCTCGGCGGTTCGCGCCGGCGCTTCGCCGAGCCAGAATGGAATTCCGGGCGGCTGACCTTTCGCATCCTCGACCCGGACCACTCCCGAGTTGACCCGCACAATCTTCCAGGAAGCGTTTCCGAGTTGAAAAATGTCACCGGCCAGGCTTTCGACTGCGAAATCTTCATTCACCGTGCCGACGAATGTTTCGGACGGCTCCAGAATTACCCGGTAGTCCGCGTTGTCGGGAATTGCGCCACCCGAGGTGAGCGCGGTCAATCGCGCGCCGCGGCGACCACGCAACCGATGATTGATTGCGTCGTGATGAATGAGCGCCGAACGACGTCCACGTTTGGTGCTGAATCCTTCCGCAAGCATCTTCACCACGCGGTCGAATTCCGCGCGAGCGAGGTTCCGGTACGGCCACCCTGCCCGCATCAATTCGAAAAGTTCGTTCTCGTCCCAATCCTCACTCGCGGTCGCGGCCACCATTTGTTGGGCCAGAACGTCGAGCGGCTTTTCAGGAATTAGCAGCCGGTCCAATTCACCTCGACGAACCGAACGCAATAACGCCGCGCATTCGACCAATTCGTCGCGACTTAACGGGAAGATTCGACCTTTCGGCAAACCCGCCCGCTTATGTTCGGCGCGGCCTACCCGTTGCAACAACGTCGCGATTGACCGGGTGGTCGCGAGCTGGCAAACCAGATCGACCGAACCAATGTCGATTCCAAGTTCGAGGGACGCGGTTGCGACGAGCGCCTTCAACTCCCCGCGCTTCAACCGATCCTCCGCGTCCAGCCGTAATTTTGCCGACAAACTTCCATGGTGCGAAGTGACCGCGTCCGCTCCGAGAAGGTCGCTCAAATGATGGGTCACGCGCTCGGCCATTCGTCGCGTGTTCACAAAAACGAGAGTCGTTCGATGTTCCTGGATCAGCTCGGCGAGGCGGGAATAAACTTCCTCCCAGACTTCGTTCGACATCACTGCTTCCAGCGGCGACTTCGGGACCTCAATCGCCAAATCAAGTTCGCGCTTATGACCGATATCGATGATCGCGCAATTCGGCGTTCCGTTTGTATCCACATTCCCTGTTCCAACCAGGAAGCGCGCGACTTCCTCGATCGGTTTCTGAGTTGCAGAAAGTCCGATGCGTTGAAGCGGCTGCCTGGTCAGCGCCGCCAGCCGCTCGATGCTGAGCGCGAGATGCGCGCCGCGCCGATCGTCCACCACGGCGTGAATCTCGTCGAGAATGACGGTTCGCACTGTCTTCAACATTTTCCGGCCGGAGTCGGATGTGAGCAGGAGATAGAGCGACTCTGGCGTCGTGACCAAAATGTGCGGCGGCTTTTTGATCAGGGCCTGACGTTGCGCGGAAGTGGTATCACCGGTGCGGACTTCGGCTCGAACATCCACATCGTGGCCTTCGTGTTTGAGTAAATCCCGAATTCCAGCGAGCGGTTCCTGCAAATTCTTTCGAATGTCATTGCTAAGGGCTTTGAGCGGCGACACGTAAACGATCTGGGTTTCGTCGGGCAATCCTCCCTCGGCGCCTTCGCGGAACAGGAGATCGAGCGAAGCAAGAAAAGCCGCCAGCGTTTTCCCGGAACCGGTCGGAGCCGAAATCAGCACGTGCCGTCCGGACTGGATTTCGGGCCAGCCTCGAATCTGCGGCTCGGTTGGCGATCCGAAAGTTTGTTCGAACCAACGCGCAACGGACGGATGAAATTGATGGGAAGGCATGTTGAAGAAAATCGGACCCTCAATTTATCCGCGGCACACTATTTGTCATTCCGAGCGGAGCGAGGAACCTCACAGTCGAAGGATTGATCACACAATGTACTATGCGTGATCCATCAGCTAATGGGAGGTCCCTCACCGCCGTTCGGGATGACCGCATAGCTGTTGCGCGGGCGATTGAGGGCAATCGCCCTACCCGTTCAACCGCAAGGCGACGACTTCGCGTAACATCGCAACGCTGTCGTGGACGACACGCACTTTGCTGCCTTCGGAGTGGTTCCAACGGACCGGCACTTCGCGCAGCCGCAAACCGGCGCGATGAGCCATGAAAAGCAGCTCAACGTCGAAAGCGAATCCGATGGTGTGCGCCTTTTCCAGAATCGGGCGCGAAACATCAAGTCGAAACGCCTTGAAGCCGCATTGGGTGTCCCAAAACGGCATCCCGGTCGCCAGCCGGACGATGAAATTGAATACCCGTCCGGCTTGTTCCCGGCGCCACGGCTGATGAACCCCGATCAGTTTGCGATCCAGGGCGCGCGATCCAAAAGCAACATCCACTTGGCCGTTCGCGATAGGTTCGATCAGCTTCGGAATCTCGCTGAGCGGGGTTGACAGATCAGCGTCGAAAAACAATCCAATTGGCTTGGTCGCCGCGAGCAAGCCGCTTCTTACCGCCGCGCCTTTCCCGCGATTCGGAAAATTTTCGAGTAACCGGGTTTGAATTTTTGCGCCGGCCAGAACTTCGCGAACGATGGCAGCCGTCGAATCGGTCGAACCATCGTTTACTACAATCAGTTCCGCGTCCGGACTTTCAGCTGACAAATAATTGAGGGTGGACCGAACGGTGTCCCCGATGCGCCCGGCTTCGTTGTAGCAAGGAATGGTGACGGAGAATGAGGGAAGCATCGTGATTCGTTGAATCGTTAAATCGTTACATCGGAAAGTCGATTCACGAATCTCGAATTACGAATCTTTCGGCCCTATTTGAAAATCTCGGTCACGAACTTGCCGTTGGCATCGACGTACCCTCGATACATGCCGGAAGTATTGAACGGCAGCGAGATATTCCCGCTTTTGTCGATGGCGATCATGCCGCCCGCGCCGCCGAGTTTGCCGATCTTATCGATGACGGCAATGGAAGCTTCCTGCAAGGTTTTGCGCCGGTATTCCATCATGGCTGAGACGTCGTGCGCCGCGGTGGCCATGATGAAAAATTCACCATCGCCGGTGCCGGAAACCGCGCAGGTGGCATTGTTCGCATAAGTGCCGGCACCGATGATTGGACTGTCGCCAATGCGGCCGCTCAATTTGTTCGATTTGCCGCCGGTCGAAGTGGCCGCCGCCAGATTCCCATTTCGATCGAGCGCGACCGCGCCAACGGTGCCGTGCCCCTCTTCCGGCGCGACAATAAATTTCTTATCGCCAGCCGGCGCAGCTTTGCTTTTTTCTTTTTCCTTGTCCCTTTGCAATTCGTCCCAGTGTTCCTGGGTGAAAAAATATTTACCGTCGACGAGCTCCATGCCGTGTTCCTTGGCAAACGCCTCCGCGCCTTCGCCGGCCATCATAATGTGCGGCGATTTTTCCATTACGAGGCGGGCGAGAGCGATCGGGTTTTTAATGTGTTGGAGGTTGGCAACGGCGCCCGCGCGAAGCGTCCGGCCGTCCATGATTGCGGCGTCCATTTCGTTGACGCCGGCTGAGTTGAATACTGCACCCTTTCCGGCGTTAAACAGTGGATTGTCCTCAAACGCGCGGACCGCGGCTTCGGTTGCATCTAAAGCCGAGCCGCCGTGTTGCAAAATTTCCCAACCCGGGCGCAGCGCGTTTTCAATTCCAGCGCGATATTCGCGCTCCCGTTCGGCGCTCATTTTGCCGCGCTCCATCGTTCCGGCGCCCCCGTGGACGACCAACCCGATCTTGTTTTGTTTCGCTGAACTCATTCTCCCGAATTGTTGCGCGCCAGCTAATGACGCAAGCGCGAAGAAACCGCAAATTAGAAAAACCCGAGTCGACATGATTAGAGGTCAACAAATAGACCCCGGGTCGCGACCGCGCCAGCCAGAAGAAATCACTTTTACCTCCTCCGAACTGGGGCAATTTCCCCCTTTGAAATGGCAGAAGAGAAACCAAACATGCCGGAAGAAGGCTTGATCAAGGCGCCGGCCTTCGTGCTGCAGGAGATTGGCGGCATCTGGACCCATTTTCTTCGCGAGGTCAGCAGCATGACCTGGTTCATCGAGCAGACCTTTGCGGAAAGCCTGGAGCGCTTTCGCGAAGGCCGGGTGCCATTTCGGGCCGGCAGTTTTTTCCGCCAGGCCGAGCGAGCCGGCGTGGAATCCATTCCGTTAGTCGCCCTGGTTTCTTTCTTCCTCGGACTGACGATGGCGCTGCTGACCGGTTATCAGCTCCAACGATTCGGAACCGAGCGACTGATTCCCGGTTTGGTTTCAATCGCCTTTACCCGCGAGCTCGGGCCGCTAATCACCGGGATCATGCTGGCCGCGCGAATCGGCGCCGCGTTCACGGCCGAGCTCGGAACCATGACGGTCAACGAAGAAGTGGACGCGATCGAGGCCATGGGGATCGGTCCGCTGCGTTTTCTGGTCGCGCCACGAATGCTCGCCCTTTTACTGCTGATGCCGTGCCTGTCCACCATCTCGAACGTGGCAGCCATTCTGGCCACGAGTATGATCTCGAAAGCTTATTTCGCCATCGCGCTCCCCTACTTCATCGATCTCGTTCGGGACGCATTGTTGATTCGCGACATCATTACCGGTGTGTTCAAAAGTTTCCTGTTCGGAATGTTGATCGCGGCCATCGCGTGTTATCGCGGCCTCTCAGTGAAAGGGGGCGCCGCCGGAGTGGGAACGGCGACAACCTCCAGCGTGGTGACTGCCATCACCGTCGTCATCGGCGTCGACACCCTCTACAACATCGTCTATGTGAACTTTTTCCCGACATGAGCGCGAACGATTCGCACGTCGTGGAATTGCGCGCTGTCAGGAAGGAGTTCGAGCAGAAGTTGGTCCTCGATGAAGTCTCGCTCTCAGTCAGGCATCAGGAACGGCTGGTGATCATGGGCCAAAGTGGCAGCGGTAAGAGCACCATTCTTCGATTGATCCTCGGAATGATGAGACCGGACGCGGGCTCGGTTTTTTTCAAACAATTCGAGATCACCCGGTTGACCCGGCGCAAATTGCAGCAAGTCCGCCGTGATATTGGAATGGTTTACCAATACTCCGCTTTGCTCAGTTCCCGCGACGTTCACGACAACGTTGCTCTGCCTCTGGAGGAATTGACCGAGAAATCGAAAAAAGAAATCGATAAGATCGTCGATCAAAAACTCGAACTCGTCGGTATGACGGACGCAAAAAATCTGACCCCGTCGGAATTGAGCGGCGGCATGCGCAAACGGGTGAGCCTGGCCCGGGCCCTGGTTATGGAGCCCGAATTAATCTTGTTCGATGAGCCGACGGCGGGCCTCGATCCAGTCATCGCATCGGTCATTGACGAATTGATTATCAATCTCAGTGAGCAGTCGAAGGTGACTTCAATTGTCGTTACCCACGAAATGGCAAGCGCCTTTCGCATCGGCACCCGCATGGCTATGTTGTATCAGGGAAAGATCATTGAAGACGCCGACCCCGAAACATTCAAGCAATCGCAAAATCCGGTCGTCGCTCAGTTCTTGAGCGGAAGCACGGAAGGTCCCATTCTGGAAGGAAGCCAAGATGCAATTGCAAAAAAATGAAATTATGACGGGGCTGCTGGTCGTTGGGACCGTGGCCGCCCTCGTATTCGTTTTAGTTTTGCTCGGCGCCCCTGGCCTGTTTCGACCGTTGGTCACATATAAAATTTACGTCGACAACGCCGCGGGCATCAAACAAGGGGCGGTCGTGATGTTGGCGGGCCGCAAGATCGGTCAGGTCCAAAAGCTTTTCTCCCCGGTATCCAAGGAAGAGGAACGTCGAGCGGAAGAAGCCGCGTCGGCTTTTAGTGCCCCCGAGCCGAACGCGACGCCAGAGGATACCAACAAACCAAAGTACCAGGCGCGGATCGACGTTCAGGTGGATCGGAGCGCGGTGGTTTACCGCGATGCCAAGACCCGCTTGATGCAGCTTGGATTGCTGGGGGAGATGGCGATCGACATTACCCAGGGGACCGACGCAGCCGGTCGCGCCCGGGACGGCGAGATGTTTGCCGGCGAACGCACTCCTGATTTCAGCGAAGCGGCTGCAAAGATGCTCGAGGTAATCAAGCCGGTGGCGGCCGAGGCTGCGACCACGATGAAAGGCCTCCAGGAGACGGCTGATAACATTAATCATCTTACCGACGAAGATTCAGAGCTCAGTCAGGCCCTCGCCCAGGTCAAGACGTTCGGCGAGCACATGGCCGACCTCACTGCGCCAGATAGCGCGTTATCGCACTCGCTTAATAATATCGAGAAGATCAGCAACAGTTTGACTGAGAACGATAACCTCAAGGTGACCCTTCAAAATTTCCGCGACACGTCCGAGAAATTGAAGAACACGATGCGCGATCTCGAACCAGTCGGAAGAAACATTTCTGAATTCAGTGAGACGATAAAAACGCAGCCGTGGCGGTTGGTTTATCCTACGACCAAGAAATATCCCGAGAAATCGCCAGCTCCGAGCGAAGCCACCATCACTGTTCGCAAAACGGCCAAGCCCAAAGCGACTCCGGCCGAGGGCAACCGTTGATTTTTACGCCGCTTTTTTGGCCAGACGGGATTCCAGAAACGTCAGCACCGCTTTTTCGCTTTCGCGCAGGTCGAGGTTTTCCTTTGCCTCTTCCGTGATTTGCTTCAATCCATCGATTGATTGCCGGCCGAAATAGCTTTCGAAGATCGCCGGATGCACGTAACACTTGCGGCAAATCGCCGGGGTGTTACCAAGGATTTTGGAGACGGCGGCGATCGCGGTCTTGATGTTCGCTTTCGCCTGTTTTTTGGTTTCGAATTTCTCCTGTGCGCTCAAGGCCATGGCGGTCAGGACGGTTCCAGCAAGAGTGCGAAAGTCCTTTGCGGTAAAATCATCATCCGTGATTTCGCCCAAATACTGATTCACATCCTGCGAGGTGATGTCCCGAACTTCGCCATCATCGTCGACATACTGAAACAAATCCTGACCAGGCACGTCCTGAAGCTTGGAAACAATCTTGGCAATGCGCCGATCGGTCACGTCGACTTCGTGTTCCTTGCCACTCTTCCCACGGAACCGGAAACGCAGTTTCGAGCCCTTCACTTCCACATGTCGATCTTTCATCGTAGTCAGGCCGAACGATTTGTTTTCGCGCGCGTACTCTTCGTTCCCGATCCGGATGAAGGTTCGCTCCAGTAATTGCACGACTGTGGCCAAAACTTTGTTCTGCGGAAGACCCGGCAGCTTCAGATCTTTCTCGATCCGTCTTCGGATTTTCGGAAGCGCTCGCCCAAAGGCCATCATTCGATCGTACTTGTTTTCGTCGCGAACTTCGCGCCAGCGCTCGTGATAAAGATATTGTTTGCGATGGCGAGCATCGCGGCCGGTCGCTTGAATGTGTCCGTTCGCGCTCGGGCAAATCCACACCTCGGTCCAGGCTGGCGGAATCGCGAGTCGCTTTACCCGCAACAAACGCTGCTCATCACCAATCTGTTTTCCGTCGGTGTCGAAGTATTCGAAGTCGTCGCCTTTTGCTTTGCGGGTGTAACCCGGCCGATCGTCGCTGATATATCGAAGACCGGCTTCTTCAGCCGCCTCGATCGCTTCCGCAACAAGCTTTGCCCCGTTTCCGTTACCCTTTTTAGCCATTGCGCGCCCTTAATGAGTTCGCGTTTCGGAATCTGGAGGGACGTGCTCCGTTGCGTCGGTTTGGTCTTCAACCGACAAGGGGGTCGCCCCCTCCACCCAACGGTAATGCGACGCGTCCAGGACGCGTTTAATTCATGAGCCGTAGCTCTTGGTGAACTTTTTCTTGGACTCAGCGCCTTCGGTCGAAGATTCGACCGGCGTTGACGGTGTGGGCTCTGGCTGCGCCGGTTGTGAGGCAGGTTCCTCGGCTGGCGGCGTTACTTGCGCGCCGCCCTTGGAGATATGTTGCGAAACTTCCACGTAGACCATTTGCAAATTCGAAAGCGTATTTCGAAGCACCGTCGCCTCCTCATTGGTCAAATTGCCGCGGGTCTTTTCCTGAATCATCGCAAGCTGATCGATAAACATTTTGGCCAGCTCAAGATTCACTTCCCCTTCACCCGTTTTCGGATTCGGAATCTGACCCAAAAAAAGGGCCGCGTTCTGGGCGTGCATCATCACAAATTCGATGAAACGCTGGGAGAGTTCCCCCGCGCTCTGCGTGGTTTTTTGGACTTCAGCCATATAAGAAAGTGATCAGTGCCCTGTGACAAGTGACCGGAATCTAACTAGCACAGGACTAACATCTCGTCACTCGTCACCTGTCACTCGTCACTTCTTACCCGCCGGCCGCACGATCGCCAAAACATACGGCTGATCGAGAAAGTACTTTGCCGCCACTCGTTTGATGTCGTCGAGTGTGACGGCGTTCGTTTCCGCTTCGGTCTTTTTGTAATAATCGAACCCAAGACCATACAGTTCGTCGAGCGCGGATTGAAACCCGAACGAGCTGTTCGCTTGCATCGCGATTTGATGCTGGCCGATGAGTTTCCGCTTCGCGCGGGTCAATTCTTCCGGGGTGAGACCTTCGCTGGCGAGTTTATGGATTTCGTCAAGGAGCGCCGTTTTTACCGGCTCGATTTTTTGCGGATCGGTCCCCACATAAAATGCGAACAGTCCAGGGACCAGGCCCTGCATCTGGCTCGCGCCGACGTAGTAGGCCAGGCCCATGTTTTCGCGAATCCGAATGAAAAAGCGCGAGCCAAGATCGCTGCTCGCTTCGTCGATCAGCTCCAGCGCGTGACGGTCGTTATTGAACATGTCCACGCCTCGGTAACCGACCATGAGCACGCCTTGAGCTTTTTCCTTGTTGCTTTCGACAGTCTCGGTTTTCGTGATTGGCGTCGACGGGCGGGCATTAGTCAAGGCGAGGGCGCCGGGCTTCATCTTGCCGAGCGCTTGTTCGAAGAGTTGTTTCACTTCGCCGGCGTTTACATTTCCGAAAACTGAAATCACGCCGTTTTTCGCCACGAGATACTTGTCGCGGAATGCGATCAGATCCTTTTGAGTCAGTTTTCCCACCGAGCCGGCCAGGCCATTCGCGCGCAAGGCGTAGGGATGATCCGTAAACAAGGCCTGACGCAGAATATTGCGAGCGACCGCGGTCAACTCCTCGTCCTCCTGTTTAATACCAGCGATCTGGACCTGCTTTTCGCGCTCAACCACTTTTTCGGGGAAAGTCGCGTTCAGCAATACATCGGCCAGGATATCAGCACCCGTCTTTAGATCCGGTTTCATCACATGGACCGAAACGCTCGTGCTGTTGTTGCCGGCATCGCTCGAGATCGATCCTCCAATCGCTTCGATTTGATCTGCGATTTGTTCGGCGGTGCGGCTCCTGGTTCCCTTGAGCAAAACGCGGCTGGTCAACCGCGTGATGCCGTTGTCCTGCGGGGTTTCGGCGAGCAAACCGCTGCGAAAAATCGCGGTCATTGAAATCAGCGGCAGTCGCGGATCTTCACGAACGAGCAAACGCAGCCCGTTGGAGAGTTCGAACTTTTGAATCTCACCCGCTGCGACTGGCTTTGCCGTTTCTTGTTTTCCGGCCAGCGACCCTTTTGGGTTCAACGAAGTCACGGTCAGGTTTTGATCGACCAGATATTTCGCGGCGACACGCTTGATGTCATCGAGGGTGACTTTTTGAATGGCGGTCAAATAATCGCGACTGAAATCGAGATTGCGGGTCAGCAGCCAGTTCGATCCGATATCGGAAGCCTGGCCTCGCATGGTGGTCAAGGCATCGAGATGATGACCAAGCGACATTTTTTTTGCCTTCATCAATTCATCGGCGGTCGCGCCGGCCTGTTTCATCTCGCCGATGATTTGCAAAATCAATTTCTCGGCATCCTCGCGCTTCTTTGGATCGACCGTCGCTTCCACGCCGAGCAAGCCCGGATCGCCCGGGGTGTAGGAAAACGCCGAGATACCAAAAGCGAGTCCTGCTTGTTCGCGGACCCGCCGATACAAACGTGAACTCCGGCCTTCGCCCAAAATCGTGGAAAGCAAATCGAGCGCCGGAACATCGGGATGGGTCAGCTCGGGAATGTGCCAGGCCAGATACAGCCGGCTCAGTTCCGTCGCGAATTCGTTGTGGACTTCGCGCCGTCCCAGTTGCGGCGGTTCTTCGGGAACAAAGACCGGCTTCAACGATCTCTCGGGATAATCCTTGAAGAAATCGGCAAGCTGTTGATGAATTTTCTCGCCGTCAACGTCGCCCACGACGATGAAAGTGAGATTGTTCGGCACGTAACGCGATTTGTAATACTGCATCACCTGCTCCTGGGTCAGCTGATTGTAAATCTCCATCTCGCCGATCACCGGCAGCCGGTAGGGATGTTTTTGGTAAGCGGTGGCGAACAATAACAGGCTCCCCATCCGGTCGGGGTTGTCGTAGCCCATCGCGAATTCGCGGCGAATCACTTCCTGCTCTTTGTTGTATTCTTCCGGCGGCAAGGTCGAGTTCATCATCGCGTCGGACAAAACTTTGAGCGCGGTCTCGACGCCGTTTTTCGGAACGTCGATCCAAAAAACGGTGCGGTCGAAGGAGGTGTAAGCATTGATGTAGCCGCCGACATCCTGGATTTTTTGGGCGATCTCGCTCGCTTTCTGCGTCTTGGTGCCCTTGAAGAGCATGTGCTCTAAAATATGCGACAACCCGGCGCCGAGCCTGTCGTCCTCGAAAATGCTGCCGGTCGCGCACCAGGCCTGAACGCTCGCCACCGGCGCGCTCCGGTCTTCTTGTACGATCAAAGTCAATCCATCGGGCAGCACCCATTTTCTTGCCGTGCTCGGCGGATAGGTAATGACGCTCGATTCGTTAACCGGAGCAGCTTTCAAGTTGACCATGGTAAAAACAAATGCGGAAACGAGTCCTGCTACTTTAACGCGATACACAATTTATGCTTATTTGATTCCCAATCAGTCGCGCCGTTCGATCAGGGAATCTTCGGAGCCGGCAAACCCGGACCGGGTTCGACTTTTTTCTCAGGCGCGAACGGTTTTGCGAACGCTTCCTGGAAATCATACACCGCTTTGAAGTCTTCGATCGAGTCTTCGTCAGTTTTTCCAAAAATCCCGGCGCCGATGAGATTGAAAACCATGTGACCGACGTCTTCGCAGGAACGGATGCCCCAACTCTCGAACACCGTGATCACCATGGGGCCAAACTCCTTGAGGGCGTATTGGCGGACGCCCTCCAGCAGTTCCGGTCCGGAAACGTGACGCACCGTCGTGCCTTTTACTTTCTTCTGCTGTTTGGTAGTGAAATCGAGCGAATCCCGCAAGAAAATATAGGCCTCGCGTTGATAACGCGGGTCATTCGTCACGATTGAATCGAGAGCTTCGGCAAATCCAATCTTCTGCATTATGAAAAGGCGCGGCCTAACCGCGCCTGCGAGTCTAACCGGCATCCTCGCCGTCGGCAACTGTTACCAGAGCGCAAACGGCGACCGGCCCCTGAACCGGTCGCCGTTATTGTCTCAATTGAATCCGGAATTGGCGTATTGCCGCAATCCCAAGGCATCGAGCGTCTCGGTCGTCAGCTCGCCGCTGATCCCAAGGCCGTGCTTGGTTTGAAAGCGAACGAGGGCGTGTCGGGTCTCAGGCCCGAGGACGCCATCGATCTGTCCAGTGTAAAAACCGTCACGGGACAGCCGCTCCTGCGCTGCCGCTACGCTCGAATTCGCCGACTGAGCGCCGTAACTGTTCCGGTTGCCATAGGACTGGTCGTTAGGGCCGGGATCGGCATAGCCGTTGTCATAATTGGAATCGTATCCGTTGTCGTAGTTGTAGCCGTATCCGTAGCCGTAGTCATACGGATAGCCATATCCATATCCGTAACCGTAGTAGGGATAATCCCATCCCCACCATGGATCGAATCCGAGACCAAACCCCCACCAGAATCCGTCGATGAACACGAAGCGACGACCGTGGAAGAAATGGTCGTGATGACGGTCCCAATCGCGATGCCAATTCCCCGAATGTTGCGCGATAACGTGACTTCGCCAGTTGGGGGCCAGCCTGTTTCCGTTTCGGAATTGACCCGCTGCTGTCCGATTGCGAACCACGCTGTTGTTTCTCGCGAAACCGTTCCCACTGCGGACAATCCGCGAATTATTCGCGGTTTGACCGAACCGGTTAGCGCCGAAATTTTGGCGAGCGAGTTGCCGCGCGCCGAAATTCGAATTCAGCGATTGGGAGCGGAATCGCGTGACGTTCGACGAGCCTGGCCTGAATGACGAGAAACGCTGGCTTGAATAGATTCGATTACCGCCAAAACTTCGCGCCGGCATCGAACTGAACGATGGGCCGCCGCCGCTCCGCACCGCGCCGGAACGACCTGAGACAACATTGCCGCCGCCGCTATGATGGCCATTGCCCGCCTCGACAGGGGCAATCAGAGCCAAAGTCGCGAGCACTGCGGCCGTTAAGATTCTAGTTTCCATTTTTTGAATTCCTTTTGGGTTGAGTTTGTACTGATTAAACCATCGATTCACGCATTCGTTTCGGTGAGTTCATCTTACCGCAATCCTCCGGCGAGAAGAACGGTTTCTCCGAGGTCCCAATTGAGCCTGCGAAGCCACTTTCCGGTAATCCAAAGTCACCGCACGGTTTGCTGATCTGAGCTGCTTTCATATTGATTTCGCTAAAAGTGTTATTAGACGGCAAATGCGGGTTGGTAGTGTCTGAGCCCGTCATCATGACGTGGCACGAAAACGTCTGCGTGTTTGGTCTCAACCGGGCGCAAACTCAAGTTCGCGAGGTGAGCTTCTACCAGGTCTGGAAGAAGCAAATGCGGAAAGGCCGTTAATTTCCATGCCTTCGCTTCTTCTTCATCGAGGACGAGGTGAATCACTTCACGCAATTCGGGATAGGCCCGCTCGTAGTCTTGTTGGAGTTCGCGTTTCAATTGGGTGACGGCCAACGAAACTGTCTGGAGGAAAACTGTTTTGGTTGGTTCAATTATTTGATCAGTTTTCATAGGGTCGAATTCTTCCGGGTTGCGGGTATATTTGACTGGTCATCTATAAAATCCCCCTAAAGTTAAACTGCCCGTGCCCGTGCCCGTTTCACGCCCAATACCTCTTGAGCCACGGTTTTAAACTCACGCAGCAATTCGACGTCGTTCTGAATTCGCGCCTGCGCCAGCGTCCCCTGGTAGCAGGCAAATAAAGCCCGCGCTTTCGCGTCCGGATCCGCCGCCTCGATCAATCCCTGCGCCGCAGCGTCGCGCACCGCCGAGATAAAATAATTCACCTTATGGTCGATGATTCGATCGATCGCTTCTCGGACCATTTGGTCCTGCGTGCTGACTTCGCTTCCGACGCTCAACAGCGGGCATCCCAGGATCGACCCGCACTTTTTCTGCATCTCGGCCAGGCGATCGTGGACAAAATCGAAATAGCGATCGAGCCGTTTCAGAGGCGACACTGTTGGCGAAAAGATTTCATCCATTTGCACTTTCTTTTTACCCCAGTCCGCTTCCAAGGCCGCGGCCGCGAGCTCCGATTTTGACTTGAAGAAGTAATAAAAACTTCCCTTCTTGGCCCCTGCCCGCTCGCAGATCGCGTCCACCGAAGTTGCGCCGTAGCTGTTATGCCAGATCAGCTCCATCGCCGAGTCGGTCAGCCGGCCTTTCATATCGCTTACTCTGGGCATACGGGACATTTAGAGTAAGTTGACCGACTGGTCAACTACCTTGTTCAAGAAATTCCATCTTCACCCGCCAGACCCCTCAGAACTCCATCTCCATCGCGTCCAGGTAAACCGAAAGAGCGTCTCTTCTCCTGGGCTTTCGCGATTCAACAACGCCGGCCGCCTCCAAATGATCGTCGAACATCCCGCTGGGCGTCTCCAATTTTGCCGCCTCGAACCAGTTCAGGTAATCATCGATGTCGCTCATCCGGGCCGAAAGCCTGCCGTGCAATGATTTCAATTCGGCGAGACGTTTTTCTACGCCGTGGTTTCGATTGAGGACGAGCTGATCTGCGATTTGCTGATAATCCTGAATAACAGGACGCAGCACCGGATTCGCCCGTGAAGCCAGGAGCAATAATTTTCGGCTGAATTCCTGCAACGCCCTTCGCTGCGCCAAATTTGGCTTGGTCCGCGAAAAACCATCGAGCAAGACAGGGGCTTCACGTCCGTCGCGCGATGGAAACTGCACTTGCAGCAACTCGTTTAAACTCTCGTCGGTTTGCGAAAACGTCAGGAGATCCGTCTCCGTTGCCGCCTTCAGATCGGCCATTTTGGATTTCCAACTGCCTTCAAAATCGCGGATTCCTGGGAAAGCGGCTCGTAGATCTGCCACTGCATCGTTTGAAGAGAAGGCGAGCTTATCGATATAACGCCCAAGCCGCGTTCGGCCGTCCGCGCTGTCGATCAACATTTGAACAAAGGTAAAAGACCGGGCTCGATAAAGTTGTCGGGACGAGGGATCAAGCATTTCCGGACGTAGATTCAAAAACTCGGACAACCGGCCCGCGGAAATCGGCGCCGAGAGCGCCACGGTGAACGAGGAGTGGTTTTGATCCGGGGCCGAAGCGAGCAACCCGTCGACCAGCCAAGTCGGCGGATCGACGTAAACATCGCCCGGCGCAATACCAGGCTGGTTACGGTAAATCATTTCCACGATGATTACTCGCGCCAGTTCGTGCTCGATTGCCACTGGAGTGATGTTCGCAGAAGCGGAGAGATCGAGCTGAAGCTTTACTCCTGTTTCGGTTTGACTGAAGCGAAGCTGGGTTGATGGAATCTCCGGGAGGTTTACAGCCCGGGGTTGAAGGTTAATTACCACGGGAATTTTCCAGTTGTCGCGACGTTTGAGCAGGGACAGCAGATTCGTCTTAGTGTGTTCGGCCAGGCCGGAGATCGCGCCGCGGTCGGCAGCATCAGCACCATAGATAACGAACTGGCCCGACGGACTGACGCTGTGTTCGGAAAGTTCGAAACCAAGGGCGTGCAGCGAGCGCGCGGAAATCGCAAACAGCGAAAAGAAAAAAATCCAACGGACCTGGATTTTCACAAGCAGTTACCGCCAGATTAGTTGCGGACCAACGATGTTGGCGAGCATCTATTTTGCAGAAAAAGTGAAACTCTTGCGCGCTCCTGGCGTCAAACGCGAAACGGCAACGACTTTTCGTTACTAAAACAAATCAGAACCAATTTGGTTGGTTGGTTGGCCGGCGGGTTCGGACGATGAGGACGAGCCCCCGGCCATTCTCTATTTCGCGGGGGTCGGCGAAGTGATTGTGACGCTGCCATCATGGAAGGTCACACTGCCCATCTTCGACAGAAGTCTGCGCTCGCGATCGAGCGCTGACCAAAGGTCGGCAAAGATCACATCGGCGTATCGCATGATTGCGGGATGAATCGGAAGCCGGCCAATGCAACCGCCGATGTTCACAGCCGACATTTTTCCGCCGTTCAAATCCAGCCGGAACGCGGACAGGCTGTAAATCGAATATCCAAAGAACGAGCGTTCCCAGCCAATCACGCATCCGTTTTCTTTAAAAACGACAGCGGCCCGGCCGAAATTCAAAAACGGCTTGTTCAAAATCTTCTTTTTTCCTGCCAGCCGATAGGCCAGGTAAGCATTGGCATCCTGCTCCGAAAGATTAAGGACCATCGGCTTGGTGGCAGCGGCCTCCAATTGGATATCCAACTGCACCGGCGCCGACACTTTCACTGCCGGCGGAAAATCTGGTGGGAGAAATATCTGAACCAGGCAGGCCGTCCCGGCGGCAGCTAAAATAAGTTTGGCTGCGACAAAAAAATTGTGACGAGTTCGACCCGGGCCCTGCATCATCTTCTGCAGCCGCCGATGGGTTTCGGTCGGATCTTCGACTTTTTTTTGCGCCACTACGGTCGAGCGATCCAAGCGTTCGCCGCAATTATGACAATAGATGCGTTCGGCCTCGTTTTCGTGACGGCACTCCGCGCAAATCAGTTTCGTCGTCGTTGTGATCATGCAGCTGAATCTTTTTTGGGCTTGGACGAAGAGGCTGAACTCGATCCTTTCGGAGGTTTAGAATCTTTGGCGGTCCCCGATTTGTCGCCGCTCGCGCTCGATGGCGCTTCTTTCTTGGCCGCTTCCTGGTACGCTTTGCTCCGATAATCGGTAGTGTAAAATCCCGACCCTTTGAAAATAATGCCGGCCCCGGTTCCGAGAAGTCGTTTCACTTTGCCGTGACCCCACTTCGACAACCGGCAAAGATCTTTCGGGCATTGAGTAAACGCCTTGTCCCGCATCGATTGGAACGCTTCGAAGTTCTGGTCGCATTTCTCGCAGTGATATTCGTAGGTCGGCATGGCGGGAGTAACCCGCGAAACTCTGCTTGAGCAAAAGCACAATTCAAGCCGCGGGACGCGGCTAATTTGCCCGGAGGGTCGCTTGACTTTACCTGCGTCGGCGGTAGAAGGTTCGACCGAAAATTTTTTATGCGTTGTTCATTTTATCTGCCCCTGTCGATCGTCGCCGCTTTCGCCTTTTTAATGACTAGTTGCGAGGAGGACATTCGTTACTCCGGCGAAACCCAATATCTTGGGGGCGTTTACGGCACCCAGCCAACTTCCAATGCGCCGGTGGACAATGTTTCCTATTGGGACGGGGATCACCTCGGTGGAAAACCGTCGATCAAGATCAGTATCAAGGAGCAACGCGCCTACTTCTACAAGAATGGCATGCTGGTTGGAATTTCTCAGCTCTCGACCGGTCGCGAAGGAAAAAATACGCCTGTCGGTCATTTTTCCATCATTAACAAAGACAAAAACCACGCTTCCAGCCTATACGGCGACTTTGTCGACAAGAGCGACCAAGTGGTGAAGCCAAACGTAGCAGTCAGCGATCCCAAACCGCCGGGCACCCATTTCAAGGGCGCAGCGATGCCATATTACATGCAGATCGCTCCCGGTTTCGGACTGCACGCCGGCTATTTGCCGGGGTATCCCGCTTCCCACGGCTGCATTCGAATGCCCGAGTTCATGGCCGAAGCGTTTTTCAAATCGGTCTCCACCGGCACGCCGGTCACGATCACCAATTGACGATCCACTTTTGAACCGTTGCCAGATTTCGGCGACCGTTCACGGTGGAGAAAGAATTGGCCGGTCAGTTACTTGAGCGCGTAGCGCAGTCCGACCCGATTGCGCGCAAGCTCGATCAGATCGCGAAACGTCTCGGGCCGGTAAAATTTTCTCACGTAATCGAGCCGGCGCGGCCATTCCTCGCCGCCGTTATCGCCGGCCACGTCGACAAAACTCTTTGGATCCTTTGTCGGGGAGTGCGAGCTCAGGATTCGGTTTACGAAACTTTGCTCAACTGGCTTCCGGGTTCGCAGTTTCTGCCCGAAGCCGAATTCGCCGCCGTCGAAAACATCCTCCCCGACCCGGAAATTGCGGCCGAACGCCTGGCCCTTCTGGCCACGATCGACAGCGAAGCGGGTCCACATGTGATCGTCACCACACGCGCGAGTCTCGATCAATCTGCGCCGAAACGCGGCGCGGTGCCGGCTGCGACTTTAAAAATCAAACGCGGCCCGGGGACAACGATGGACCAGCTTCTCGAAAAGCTGGCGACGTCCGGCTACGAACGCGTCGCCCAGGTCACAACCCGAGGCCAATTCGCAGTTCGCGGCGGGATCGTCGATCTTTATTCCTGGCAGGCGCCGCTCCCGGCCCGCATCGAGTTTTTTGGTGATAACATCGAATCGCTTCGCGAATTCGACGTCGATACCCAGACGTCGGTGCGTGATCTGCGCAAGATCGACATTCTTCTTGGCGCCGCCGAAGACAAAAGTGGGATCGTTCGCGATTACGTAGGCAAAGGCGATCTGATCGTAGATCTGGACCCGGAGAAAAACGCGACGGCACAAATTCAAATCAGCGAGAGCTGGATTGAAGAAGGGGCCGAGAATTTCGACGGCGCCTTTCAGGATTGCAACATCGGTGAATTCGCGGTTGGCGATTTTATGCTGGCCGAGGCCAAGCGCGATCAGTTCATCAAGCGCCTCGCCGAATGGCGAAAGGAACAGGCCCGCGTTGTCGTCTACTTTCAAACTGAGGGCGAGATCGAGCGCTTCCGGGAGTTGATCAACGCCGATGCTCTCCAGGACGTGGATCTCGTTCTCGGCACACTCGCCCGCGGTTTTTGTTTTCCCGCGGCAAACCTGGTTGTTTTGTCCGCGGCCGAATTGTTCGGACGTTTCGCTCCCCATGCGCGACGCCGGCTTTACCATGCGGAGCGTCACCGCGCTCAAATCGATTTCAGTGAACTGAACGAAGGCGACTTGGTGGTGCATCTTGAGCACGGGGTCGGCCGTTTTCTCGGGCTCACGCGTATTCCAATCGCGACAACCGCCGGTCCGGCTGAGGCCCCGTCGACCGCGAAGCTCGCAGCCGGCACTGCTGCCACTACCGTTCGCGAACAAGAAGTCCTTGCCCTTGAATTCGCCGACGAAGCGAAGCTCTACGTGCCGCTGGAACAGGCATATCTCGTTTCGCGTTACGTCGGCGTTGGTAAACGATCTCCGGGCCTGAGTTCGCTGGCGGATTCAAAATGGTCTCGAGCCAAGCACACCGCCGCGGCATCCATTTTCGACTACGCCGGCAAAATGCTGACGGTTCAAGCTGAGCGCGAAACCGTCCCCGGCTACGCGTTTGGTCCAGACACCAAATGGCAGCGCGAATTCGAACATTCGTTTCCGTTCCGCGAAACACCCGACCAAATGCGGGCGATCATTGACTCAAAGATCGACATGGAACGGCCGCGCCCGATGGACCGTTTGATCTGCGGTGACGTTGGCTTCGGCAAGACCGAGGTCGCAATTCGCGCGGCCTTCAAAGCAGTGATGGAGGGGAAACAGGTTGCGGTCCTCGCCCCGACTACGGTGCTCGCCCAACAACACTTCGAAGTGTTCCGCCAGCGAATGCTCGATTATCCGGTGCGAATCGAAATGCTCAGCCGGTTTCGAACCCAGGGTGAGCAAAAGAAAATCCTCGAACTCCTTCGTCAAGGAGGGGTCGACATTGTCATTGGCACCCATCGGCTGATTTCCGGCGACGTTATCTTCAAAGAACTCGGCCTCGTCGTAATCGATGAAGAGCAACGGTTCGGGGTTTTGCACAAGGAGAAATTCAAGGAGCTGTTCAAACTCGTCGACGTGCTCACTCTTTCGGCCACACCGATTCCGCGCACGCTCTACCTCTCCCTCGTTGGCGTAAAAGACATGTCGACGATCGAAACTCCTCCCCTCAACCGGTTGCCCGTCGAAACCATCGTTTGCGGTTACGACGAACGGATCATTCGCGACGCGATCAACCGCGAACTGGAACGGCAGGGACAGGTTTATTTTTTGCACAACCGCGTCCAATCAATCGAGCGCGTCCGTGAAAAAATAATCGATCTCATCCCCGGCGCGCGCGTGGAAATCGGTCACGGCCAGATGGGCGCCGATGAGCTCGAAGAAATCATGGCCCGCTTCGTTGCCGGAAAAATCGATATCCTCGTTTGCACGACGATTATCGAGAGCGGCCTGGACATTCCGAACGCGAACACAATCATCATCGATCGCGCCGATCGTTTCGGGCTGGCCGACCTTTACCAATTGCGCGGCCGGGTCGGGCGGGCGGAGCACAAAGCCTACGCCTATCTGTTGTTGCCGCGTGAAATGATGACGGTTGGCGCCGCGCGGAAACGGATCAACGCCATCAAACAATACAGTTCGCTGGGCGCCGGTTTTCGCATCGCCATGCGCGACCTCGAGATTCGCGGAGCGGGCAGCATTCTCGGGACCGCCCAAAGCGGACACATCATGGCGATCGGGTTCGATCTGTATTGCCAATTGCTCAAGCAGGCAGTCGCCCAATTGAAAGGCCGAAAATTCCGGCGCCGGCTCGACGTCGATCTTCGCATTGATTTCGCGGCGACCAACGAAGCCGAATTCGCCCAGCTCGGCCCCGAGCAACGCGTTCCCGCATTCGTCCCGGCGAGCTACATCAGTGATACCGCCTTGCGCATCAAAGCCTATCGCGAAGTCGCCGAGATCAGCAACCGCGATCAATTCGACCGTGTGCGAAAGGAATGGCGCGACCGATTCGGAAAATTCCCGCCGGCCGTCGAGAATTTATTTCTTCTGGCGGAGATCAAACTGGCTGCGGCCAAGGCCGGAATCTCCCGGGTGGAAACCAAAGAGCGCAAGTTGATGCTGACCCGGCGGGGTGAATTTGTACTTGTCGAAGGCAAATTCCCTCGTTTAGTTGCAAGGCCCCCTCACCTCAGCGAAGTCTTGGAACTAACAAGGAAATTTACATGATCCGCCCAATTTTCGCCGGACTGATCGTAGCCAGCTTGATTGCCCGCGCCGCTTACGCTGCCGAAGCCGAACCGGAAGTGGTTGACGGCGTGGCCGCGGTGGTAAATGGCGGCGTTATCACCTATTCGCAGGTCCGCGCCCTTGTTGGACCGCGCGAAAAATTACTCCGGGCGCAATTCCGCGGCGATGAACTGGTGAAGAAAATCAAGGAAGCGCGCGAGCTTGCCCTTCAGGACCTGATCGATCGCGAGCTGATCCTTCAGGCATTTAAGCAGGAGAAGTGGGAGATTCCTGATCACTTCGTGGAGGATCGGATGCACGACATTGTCCGCACAGATTTCGGAGGCGACCGCAATACCTTCATCAAGACGCTGGAGGCCCAGAATTACACCATGGGCGAGTTCAAGAAGATGGAAATGGACAAAATGATCGTCCAGGCGATGCGGAGCAAGAACGTCAAGCTCGACGTGATCGCTTCACCCGCCAAAGTGGACGAATATTATAAAGCGCATCGGGACGAGTTCACCAGTAAGGAGCAGATCAAATTGCGGCTGATCATGATTCCCAGCCATGCCAGCGACGGAGAAGGCGCCGCTCAAAAAGCAATGGCCGAAGAAATTTTCACCAAGCTGCAACACGGCGCGGAATTCGAGCGCATGGCGCAGCTTTATTCCGAAGACAGCACGCGCGAAAACGGCGGCGATTGGGGCTGGGTTGATCGCAAAACATTGGCGGCACCCCTCGAAAAGGCGGCGTTTGCCCTCGATACTGGCAAAATCAGTAACATTATCGAGTTCAGCGGCAACTACTACATTATGAAAGTGGAAGACCGGCACGGCGGCGAAACCAAATCTCTCGAACAAGCCCGCGCCGACATCGAAAAGAAACTGGTGCACGACGAAGCCCAAAAGCTTCAGGAAAAGTGGCTCGCGAGTCTCCGATCCAAGGCCTACATCAAGACCTTCTGAGGCGCTTGGCTTTCTCTTAATCTTGCTCTTGCGCCTGCTCATGCTCGATTGAGCGCAGCAACCACGAGTAAGAGTATGAGCAAGGGCACGAGTAAAAGTGTTCGCATCGGAATCACCCCCGGCGATTGCGCCGGCATCGGACCGGAAATTGTCGACGCTGCGTTAAAATCGGGACGCGTCCCACAGTCGGCAGATTACGTTGTCATTGGTCGGCAACCAAATTGCAGGCCAGGCCACCCGACGATTGAAACTGCACGCGCAGCTGCGGCCGCGCTCGAAGAGGCAGTAACTCGCGCGCGACGCGGCGAGGTGTCGGCCGTCGTTACCGGACCGATTCATAAAGCTCGCATGTACGACGCCGGCTTCAGGTTTCCGGGCCAAACCGAATTCTTTGCTGAGCGCTGCGGCGTAAAAAATTTTGCCATGTGTTTGACCGGCAAAAAGCTCACCATCGCGCTGGTAACGACTCACATTCCGCTGGCCAAAGTTTCCGGTGCCCTCAAACCGAGCCAGATCGTTCGTGTCGGACTTTTGCTCGCGGACTTCTTGCAACGCCGAAGCACGACTCAAAACTTGAATGCAAAATGCATTCAAGTTCGCATCGCGGTTTGTGGGTTAAATCCGCATGCTGGCGAATCCGGAAAAATCGGCCGCGAAGAAATCGAGATCATCAAACCTGCTCTAGACGAATTAAACTTGTCACTCGTCACTCGTCACTCGTCACTTAGCGCCAGCGGTCCTCATTCGCCCGACACGGTCTTTCATCGCGCGATTGAAGGCGAGTTCGACGCCGTCCTTTGCATGTATCACGACCAGGGATTGATTCCGCTCAAGCTCGTCGCCTTTGATAGCGGGGTGAACACCACGCTTGGTCTGCCTTTTCCGCGGACCAGTCCGGATCACGGCACCGCGTTCGAGATCGCCGGCAAAGCAATCGCGCGTCCTGACAGCATGATCGCAGCGATCAATCTGGCGTTTGAGCTGGCCACAGCGCAAAAGACCCCCGCTAAAAAACGCGAATGAACGCTAAAATTAAACGATTCGGTTTTCTGGAGATGTTCGCGTGATTCGCGGGACACTTTCCGAGGCTAGAAGTCTCCGGTCGGAATGAATACGCCGCACCTCGCGTTGTTAATCGGCGTCGCAATTGTTTTCGTTTGGTCAGGGATTCATCCGTTCGATCGCCTCACCTGGTGGCTGGAAGTTTTTCCCGCAATCGTTGGTATCACGATTCTCGCCGCGACCTATCGGCGATTTCGCTTCACCACCCTGGTTTATACACTCATCGCGATCCACATTTGCATCCTTTGCGTTGGCGGACATTGGACCTACGCCCGCGAGCCTGTCTTCGATTGGCTCAAACAAGTGTTTCACTGGAGCCGCAATCACTACGACCGGCTTGGTCACTTTGCGCAAGGATTCGTGCCGGCGCTGATCGCGCGCGAAATGTTCATTCGACTGAACATTCTCAATCGCAAACGCTGGCAGCCGTTTCTCATCATCTCGATTTGTATGGCGATCAGCGTGACTTACGAATTCATCGAATGGTGGAGCGCATTGATCGGTGGCTCAGCTTCAACTGAGTTTCTTGGAACCCAGGGCGACATTTGGGACACTCAGGAAGACATGTTCATGTGTCTTATCGGCGCGACCTGTGCACTGTTGTTCATGCGACCATGGCAGGATCGACAACTGGCGAAGCTACGCTGAGCCCCTTGCTCTTGCTCAACAGTTCGAATTCTGCCTTAGAGTAAGAGAAAGAGCGGGAAAATGAGTAAGACGGCAAAATACGCTTCGGTGTTTAATATCGGGCTCCAGAACACATTCGTTTATCGGTGGAACTATTTTTTGCGCGCGGCGTTCGGACTCATTCCTCTGGCCGGCACGGTTTTTCTCTGGAGCGCGGTCTTCAAAGAACGCGGCCACGGCCTTCACGGCTACGACTATGGCTCAATGATCTATTATTATTTGCTCATGATCCTGGTCAGCAATCTCGTGACTCCGACCGAGGACGAATGGCAGATCGCCGCCGACATTCGCGAAGGCCAGATCAACGCGCTTCTCACCAAACCGATGAGCTATCTCGCGTATCGGTTCAGCATTTTTTGCAGCGGCCGGCTCGTTTACACCTTCGTTACCCTGCCACCGATTGCGCTCATCTTTCTGTATTTCCACAACTACGTCACTCTGCCGCACGATCCCGCGACTTACGTGCTCGCCATCATTTCCACCCTGATGGCGGCGTTCATCCAATTCTTCATCACCTATTCGCTCGCGATGATGGCGTTCTGGATTTTGGAAATCACCACCATCGTGTTCATCGTTTATTCTTTCGAATATTTCCTCGGCGGCCAAATGTTCCCGATTGACATCATGCCGGCCGGAGTGCAGGCGGCGTTGAAATGGATGCCGTTCTATTACGAACTGTTCTGTCCGGTCGCAATTTTTCTCGAGCGACTGAAAGGCGCAGGTCTTTGGCAAGCTCTGGCGATCCAGACCGGCTGGCTATTTCTGACGTGGTCAATCGCGCGAATGATGTGGCACCGCGGCTTGCGACATTACCAGGCGGTCGGTGGCTAAACGGCTATTTCTTACCGGATTCCAGCGAAACTACACGCCATCCGTGGTTTGCGAGGTTCCAAGCGATGGTGTCACCGGCTTCGTTTTCCAATCCCCAGCCGACCGAAACAAGAAGATCGTCCTCGTTCCATTCCTTGATTATAGCTGTGATTGGAGTCGGCTCGTCGATTTTTCCTTTTGGATGAAGCAATTTGATCAATTCAGAACGCGTCAATTTTTGAACACCGTATTTATGCTGCCAAATCCACACGCTCGTGGCGCGACGGCTGGTCGAAACACTTAGAGCTACTGCCTCCTTCGTGGGGTGCCAGACAGCCTCGTCTTGTCCGATAGGGCTATTGCTACCGAAGATCCAAGGTGGCATTTCCGACTCGCGATTATAAGCACGAGCCCAACCCACTAATTCTTCAGTGTAGGTCGTGGTATCGATCAAACAGGGGAAACCGTGACGTTCATAAATGGTCCACCGTCCGTTCGGGCTCCGGGAAAACATTTTTGAATCATAACGTCGGGTCAGAAGTCCGATCCCGCGCTCGGCCATGTTCTTTTCGTCTTCAAAGTCAATTTCTGGTCGCAAATTATGCTCCAGTGCGTTCGCGTAACTTTCGGATTTGTCTTTAGCTATCTGCCACCATCGACTGCCGATCGCCCGCGCGGCGAGCCGTCGGATAGAATTTCCTTCGTCGGAAAGAAGTGGAAGCATTGCTTCCGGAATTCTCGAATCAAGAGAAGTCTGTAACTGGCGCAATGCAGCGATGCGCAGGTCGGGGTTTTTGTCCTTTAGCTGCGGCAAATAAATGTCAGCTGGGTTCGCGGTGGATCCCGAAATACAAAACGCGACCAGGAGGAGTCCAACTGCGCTGAGAAGTGCGGAAATTTGCCTTTTATTGCTCACAGCTTAATCGCAAGCTTAGGAAAGTTCTACGAGCGAAGGCAAGCGCGGGAGTGATGTAGCGGCGCGGGTTGCGGCACTGCCGGGCAGTGGACAGTTAGGTAGAGACGATTGAGCTCAATCCCATGGCGTTCGGTGAACCGCCGCTACCTTTGTCCTGCGACCTCGAAATATCTCAAAATATTTCGGTGCGGACCGAGCTTGTTACTACAGAGAGAGTTAGAGATTCCTCCACTTCGGTCGGAATGACAAAATGAGTTAGCGGCGTTTGTTCCCAAAGGCCGACTCAATGAGGCGGTTATGTCGCGCGTAAAACTACTTGGTCGTCGGTAAACCGGCCGTTTTCCAGGCTTTGAAGCCGCCCGCCATGGAACGGACGTTTTTGTAGCCCATCTTTTGCAACGTCTCGGCCGCAAGGGCAGACCGGCCACCGCCGCCGCAATGGCAAATGATCGGGGTGTTGCGATCGGGAAACTGGTCTTCGATCTCGAACTCCAGCATTCCGCGGCTCATATGGACCGCGTCGGGAATGTGTGCCTCATCGAACTCGTCCTTCTCCCGAACATCGACAATCACCGCGTCGGGGCTGCTCTTCGATTTCGCGGCCGCATCGGTCGGCGAAATTTCGGTGATCTTCTTTTTCGCGTCCGCGACCAGGTCCTGATAACCCTTTTGTTCAGCCATGCGGAAATCTAGACAGGATTTAAAGGATTACACAAAAAGGTTTTCTGCTGAGCTAATCCTGGAAATCCTGTTAATCCTGTCTGGCTTCGCTCACGACTTTCCGGGTCGGATCCGTTTCGAGGCGACCCATTCGTCCCAGCTCGACTGGTAGTCGGTGTAATGAATGAGATGGACGCCGTCTTTCGCTCGCAACACCCTGGCCGGATACCATTTCTTTTTCCAAAGCACTTCCACTTCGCTGCCTACCGCGTATTGGACCGGTTTGATTGGCTGCAATTTGTCCGTCGTGACCCAGAGATCGTCATCGGAACCGTAACCGATGTAATGCACTTTTAGCTTTGCGCCGTTCTCTTGTAGGACGCGCACTGTGTACCAATCGTTCCGCCATTTGAGCTTGGCGCGCTCTCCAACTCGGCGGCTTTCGAGCGCGGGCGCGCGAGCGAGGACCATTTGCTGGTCGAAACCGCCAGTGCTGGCAAATGTGGAAAGCTGCTCTTCGCCAAAGGCCAAGTCGCGCTCCGCGTGACGAGCGAATTCCGCCAGCGTAATCACGCCGTCGTGATTGAGATCGACATAGGCGACTCCACGCAGTGCATCAAGCAGCGCCTCGGTGAACGTCCAATGACCAGTCGAGGTTTCGCTGGCCGAGGATGAAGTTACGCACGCAAAGGCGGGCAAAGCTTCCGAATTAGCAATGGCATGCGCAGCCTGGCCGGAATAACAACAGTCGATAAACCAGAGAACGCGCTGACACGCACAATTCTCGCTGATTTTTTTGGGAATCGAATTGACTGACCAGCCCGGGACGCCTTCGTCGCCGGCATCGTAGGAAGCGAGATGAACGTCTTGTCCGTTGTCCGATTTCGTTCCGTGCCCGGCATAATAGACAATGAGCAAATCGTCCCGACCGAGCTTTTTCAATTGCTCGGCGAACGCGATATCAATCCGCTGTTGAGTCGCCTGTTTGTCCTGCAAGTAAACGATGTGGTCAGCCGGCACATCGTGTTGCCGAAAAAAATCAATGAGGTCAGCGTCGCGCCGCTCCTTCACTGGAAACGAGCCGAACATTTCATTGTGTTTCCAATTCAGAACGCCAACTGCGAAGACCCAAGTGTGGGCCGGATCCCAACCGAGATCCTTTTGCGCGGCGGCATCCCCTGCGGGGCCGGTTCCAACCCAAAGCCACACCGCCAACACCAGGCTTGCGCGATTTCGCAGGTTCATTCTTATCCACAGATTACCCAGATTTCCGCAGATTTTTCCAGCATTGTGCCCGCAAATCACACGAATGAGCGCGAATCAAAGATTTGAAAATCAGATCACAGGAAATGGATCAGTATGTTTGACTTTTCGTGTCAATTCGTGTCATTCGCGGACTAAAAGTCCGTCATTCGTAACGTAACGCTTCGATCGGATCGAGGGCAGCCGCCTTACGGGCTGGATAAAATCCAAAAAATATTCCGACCGCCGCGCTGAACATGAACGCGATAATGACCGAGGTGAGCGAAATCAGCGTCGGCCAATGCGCGTAGCTCGAAAGAACCTGGGACGCGCCGATTCCGAAAATAATTCCGATCACGCCGCCGACCGAACTCAACGTGACCGCCTCGATGAGAAACTGAGTAAGAATATCGCTTCCGTGTGCGCCGACGGCCATGCGGGTCCCGATTTCGCGAGTTCGTTCGGTCACGCTTACCAGCATGATATTCATGATTCCGATGCCGCCGACCACGAGCGAAACACCGGCGATTGAACCGAGCAGCACTGTCATCACCGCCGTAGTAGCGGTCGCGGCGTCGGCGATCTCCTCCTGGTTGCGCACGGTGAAATCATCATCGCGTCCGGGGCGAATGTTGTGACGCTGTCTGAGCAGCGCAATGATTTGCTGTTGCGCGGCTGCAATCTGATTGCCGTCACTCACCTGGACGTTGATGTTTCGCAGGGTCGTTCCACCGCTCACGCGTTTCATCGCGCTGGTATAAGGCATGATTACGATATCGTCCTGATCGACACCCTGGGTGCTCAATCCTTTCGGGGTCAAAATCCCGGTGACGGTGAATGGAACGTTCTTAACCCTCAGAATCTGCCCGACTGCATCGTCGTTGCCGTAAATCTGGGACGCCGTCGTCCTGCCGATCACGCAGACTTTATTTGCGCTGCGGACGTCCTGATCGGTAAATGGCGAGCCATCAGCGAGCGGCCATTGGCGAATATCGAAGTAATCGGCCGACTCACCGTAGATTCTGGTGAACCAATTTTGATTGCCGGCCGCGACCTGCGTGGTCGAAACAACTTCTTCGCTTACTGCGATCACGCCCGGCACTTCGCGGCGAATCGCTTCCGCGTCTTCAACTTTCAAGGTGCCGGCCCCGCCCCAACCGGTTCGAATTCCGCTCGACGTGGTGCTTCCGGAAAAAATCAGGATCACGTTTTGCCCAAGGCTCGCGATTTGGGCTTCGACCTGGGCTTTTGCGCCATTGCCAATGCCCACCATCGCGATAACGGCCGCGACGCCAATGATGATTCCGAGCGCAGTTAGCACCGAGCGCATTTTGTTTCGGCGCAGTGCGCGAAGCGCGATATTGAAGGTCGAGCCAACTTTCACAAAAAGTGATGAGGGACGAGGGACGAGTGACGAGCCGTAGTCATGATTGAGGTTCGGAGTCTATCGGCGCTATTTTTTCGAGCTCGGTCATGGCGCTTAGTCGCTGCGCAACATTGAAGTCATTCAGGATCACGCCGTCGCGCATTACCACATTGCGGCGGGCGTAGGCCGCGATGTCCTGTTCGTGCGTGACCATGATAATGGTGATGCCGCGCTCATTGAGCTGTTGAAAAATTCCCATGATTTCGACGCTGGTGCGACTGTCGAGATTTCCAGTCGGCTCGTCCGCCAGCAAAACTTCGGGATCATTCACCAGCGCTCGCGCGATTGCGACGCGTTGCTGTTGGCCGCCCGAAAGCTGACTCGGATGATGATCTTCGCGACCGGCTAGCCCCACCGACGCCAGGACCCCGTCCGCCTTGTCGCGCAACTGCGCGCCGGTCAAACTGCGCGTGCCGTAAAGCAACGGCAGCTCCACATTTTCCCGGGCCGACGTTCGCGGCAGCAAATTGAAGCTTTGAAAAACAAAACCAAGTTTATGATTGCGAATGTCAGCGAGTTGATCGCGATCGAGCACCGAGACGTCGGCGTCATCCAAAACGTAACGACCTGAGGTGGGCCGATCGAGACAACCGAGAATGTTCATCAAGGTGGATTTCCCGGAACCGCTGGCGCCCATGAGGGCGACAAATTCCCCGCGGCCAATCTCAAGTGAAACGCCGCGCACGGCATGAACATCGACGTCGCCGGTATGATACGTCTTGTGCACGTCGACCAGTTTAACTACTTCGCCGTTTTTCGTCTCAACCTCCTCCGCTTTCATTAAGGTTCAGCGAGGTAATCCGCGCGTGCGTTACTCCTTGACCGCTCCAGCGGTGTTTCTTGTCCGTAGAAAGGCTGAAGCAGTTCCGATCCGGCGACGGCCCGTTCACCCGACTCAAGCCCGGTATTAATAAGAGGCCCTCGCTCGACATGACAAAATTATGGAAATCTCCGGCCGCCGCTGAATGGATTCGTGCTGCCAGACGCGGCGGGCCCGGTCAATTCAGCCGTTATCACACGATCGCCTTCTTTTACGCCGTCCGTGACTTCGGTAACAATGCCGTCACTGATTCCTGTCTTAATCTGGATCGGTTTCGGCCGGCCGTAGGACAAAACGTAAACGGTGCGTTCCGGGGTGCGTTGGCGCGCGCCGGTTGGCCGTTGGCCGCCCGATCCTGGACCCGATCTCGGTCCACCCCCCTGTGGGGAAGCAGGTCTCGCCTCCGAGGCCGCTTCCGGCGGTCGAAAACGCAAGGCTGCGTTCTTCAACTGCAATACGTTGTCCTTGTGGGCGATGATGACCGATACATTCGCGGTCATTCCCGGTTTCAATTTCAACTCCTTATTATCGACCCCGATTACCGTGTCGTAGGTCACAACGTTTTGCACGGTGATCGGCGCGTTACGCACCTGCACCACCTTGCCGTGAAAAGTGCGGGTTGGAAACGCGTCGACGGTAAAGTCGACATTTTGACCGACTTCAACTGCCCCGACGTCGGCCTCGGCCACGTTTGAGTCGATTTGCATTTTCGTTAAATCGTTCGCGATTTGGAAAATTACCGGCGCCTGCAGACTGGCCGCGACGGTTTGGCCGACATCGACACTTCGCGAAATAACCACCCCATCAACGGGCGAGGTGATTGTGCAGTGGTCGAGGTCCGCTTTGGCTTTGTCGAGCGCGCCCTGCTTAATTTTCACGTTCGCTTCGGCCTGATGCAGGTTCGCGTTGGCCTGGTCGAGGTCCTGTTGCGATGAATTCTTTTCCGTGAACAGCTTTTGGATGCGCACGGCGTTTACCTTTGCCAGCTCGAGAGCGGCCTGCGAGTTCGCCAAATCACCTTCGGCCTGGGTCACAGTCGCCTGAAACAGCACGGGATCGATCTGCGCCACCACCTGTCCGGCCTTCACCTGCGAATTAAAATCGGCAAACAACTTCTGGATATTGCCCGAGACCTGGCTGCCGACCTGCACGTTGGTGACGGGATTCAAGGTTCCGGTGGCAGTCACCATTTGGGTGATTGGCCCGCGGGTCACGATCGCGGTTTGATAGGCCGACGCACCGCCCGAGGTGCATCGTCGAACGACGAACAGCACGATCAGCAAAGCGACGATGACGGCGCCAACAGGTAGAAATCGCTTCATGTAGGATGTGATTTGACTTGAGGTCTAATTAAAATGACAGGCAGGCGTGCTCCGGCGTTACATCGAGATTTATTCCATCATGCTTCGCAACTCGCTCATCCGCGAGATGAGTTTCAAGGCGAACTTTCTTCTGTGGATGGTGGTGGAAGTGCTTTGGTTCGTCGGCCAGATCGTTTTTTTTTCCATCATTTTCGGCAATGTCGACCGGATTGGCGATTGGACAAAGTGGGAGGTCGTTTTGCTCATCGGGACCCATCAGATGATCTCGCAACTGTTTCAGGCCTTCTTCTTCGTCAACGTGGCCAATATTCCAGAGCTGGTCCGGACGGGAAAACTCGACTCGCTCCTCGTTTTACCGGTGGACAGCCAGTTCGCGGTGTCGACCAAACAATTTGGCCTCGACAGCATCGTTAATACGATTGTCGGGGGCGTCGTCGTGGTCTTTTCCCTGACGAAACTCGGTTTCGTCCCCGGCCCGATGTCCATCGTTCTCTACCTGATCGCAATTTGTTTTGGAGTGGCAGTGCATTATTCGATCATGCTCATTCTGGCGGCGGTCAGTTTTTGGATCGTGCGGGCCCAGGGACTGGTCTACGGCTACTTCAACTTCCTTAACATTGCGCGTTATCCGGACTCAATTTTTCCCCCGCTCTTCAAGTTTATCTTCAGCTGGATCGTTCCAGTCGTGGTGGTCTCCAACGTGCCCGCCCGGGTGCTGGCCAAATCGTTCGACCAGCCCTGGGGCTTGATGTCGAAGCTGGTGATCGCCTCAACCGTCATATTCTGTCTGTCGCGTGCTTTTTGGTCCTTCGCCCTGCGTCGATATTCCAGCGCGAGTTCCTGATCCTCAGGAAAAAACCGATGAACTAACAGGCCGGAAATACGTCAAATCTCCGCTTGCAGCATTGGGGAATTGCCCTTAATTAAGCCTCCGTTTTTCCGGCGCCCATTACTGCGGCGCCTTTTGAATTATGGCCACCACAAAAAAGAAAAAAGTTTCCTCCAAAAAAGCCGCTAAAAAACCGGCCCGTAAGATTTCTGCCAAGAAAGCCAGCGAAAGCCCGCGGGCAACGCTACTCGGTGGAAATAATCACGAGCGCAAGCTCACCCCCTTCGTCCGTCAGCAAAAGGAAAAGCTCCTTCAACTTCGCGATGCCATGGTCGATTCGATGGCCGGCGTCGCCCAGGACACCCTCCGCTCCCGCGCGGAAGGAAGCGAAGCCTCCGCCTTCGGAATGCACCAGGCCGATGCCGGCTCGGACGCCTACGACCGCGATTTTGCGCTTAGCCTGCTTTCACAGGAACAGGACGCCCTTTACGAGATCGACCAGGCGTTGAAGCGAATCGAGCTCGGCACGTATGGTGTTTGCGAAATGTCGGGTAAACCGATCCCGCACGCCCGGCTGGAAGCGATCCCGTTCGCCCGCTTCACCGTTGAATGTCAATCCCAGCTCGAGAAGCAGAATAAGCAATCACGCGTTCGACAATCGGTCACCTCGCTCTTCGGTTTGACCGAAGACGAAGGCGGCGAAGGCGAAGCCGAAGAATCTGAAGCGACCCCCGCGCCGGAATCGAAGGAGTAACGAACATGGCCCAGGAAATTGTCACCCTCGAATGCACCGAAGCGAAAGCTTTAGGCAAACCGGCTTCGCGTTACATGACCACGCGAAACAAGAAAAGTCCGCGCACTCAGAGCCGGCTCGAGAAAAAGAAATACAACCCGTTTTTACGGAAGCACACCCTTCACCGCGAGACCAAGTAATCTCATGCAACCCAAAACCGCCAAACGCCGTTCGGCATTTCGCCGCGCTAACCGCGCCATGCCCAGGCGCCGGATCGATATCTCGATCGAAGCGATCGATTACAAAAACCCCGATCTCCTGAAAAAGTTTGTAACCGAGAGCGGCAAAATCCTCCCCCGTCGCGTCACCGGCATGCCGGCCCATCTCCACCGCAAAATCACCCGCGAGATCAAACGCAGCCGGTCCGTGCTGCTGATGAAATAAGGCCCGACGCGCTCTGAAATTGTTGTAGAGGCGCTTGTCTCAAGCGCCTGTTTACTTAGTTCGGCGTTTGACACAAACGCCGCTACAACTTGCTCCTTTCAAGCAATCACTTTGTATCGAAAGCCCGCCCTGGATTCTGATCGCAATTCGAAGAACCTGCTTCACGCTTTCCGCGTTTTTTTTCCTTCGTCGATCAATTTCCAGAACTCGCGGGTTCCGCCGAGGGCCTGGTCTTCGGAGCCGGGAAGTTTGCTTCGAAAAAGGAAATCGCGAAACGTGTTCTTGTGCAGGACGCGGTGAATGGTGATCCCTTCCGGCGTTTGCTCGAAGTAGATTCGGTAATCTTTCGCGCGATAGCGGTATAATTTTTTTCCTTCCCGCTCGATCACTCCGAAATGTTTGGCGTCGAGCCGGTCGAGATCTTCCGGCAAAATCTGGAACTCCGCCAACAAATCGAGCTGCATCTTCTTCGGCAACTCCGACAGCTCCGCCGCGCTTAGCTCGTTGAAGATGATTTGAAACATGGACTCGTTAAAGGGTTAAACTGATGAAGTGTTGAAGCGGGTTATTGAGAGAATGGTCGATTCTCTTTAACGCTTCAACCATTCGACGTTTCAACGTCAAACGAAAACTCGTTTGACCCTCTGGCCAATTCGCGTCGTGATATCCCAGGTGATCGTCCCCGCTTTATCCGACAGCTCGACGCACGGAATTTCCGCGTCGCCCTGCCGTCCCATCAACACGACTTCGTCGCCGATGGCCGCGTCACCAATGTGCGACACATCAATGACCATCAAATCCATCGTCACCCGGCCAAGCAATGGGCAGCGCTGACCACGGACCAGCATTTCCGCGCCGGCATTGGAAAGATGTCGCGGGTAACCGTCGGCATAACCCGCGGTCAAGGTCGCAACCCGCATCGGCTTCGGCGTGATAAATGTGCGCCCATAACTGATCGACGCTCCCTTCGGAACGTCGCGAATCAAACCGATGCGCGTTTTCCAGGTCATCGCGGGCTTCAGCAGGTTTTGGAATTCCGGAAGCGGCGAAATTCCGTAGAGGACGATGCCCGCCCGGACGATTTCGTATGGTCGCTCGTTGAAAGCCAGACTTCCCGCGCTTTGCAATACGTGCACTTTGTATTTGCCCGGAACCTCCGCGCGCAACCGGTCGACAATCTCTCCGAAACGCGCAAGCTGGTCACGAGTGTATTTTTCATCTTCGTTCGAAACCGGCATGTGGGTCGAAACACTATGAATGTCTATATTCGATAACGCAGAGATTCGTCTGAAGACATCCACCGCTTCGCTTTCCACCACGCCCATTCGGCCGTTGCCGGTGTCGATCTTGAAATTAACCGACACTTTACTTCCAGTTCCGCCTGCGCTCCCTTCCCCTCCCTCAGGGAGAGAGTTAACGTGAGGGTGATGTCCTGTTCGACTAAATGCTTCGGCTTCTTCAAAACTTGAGATCGTTGGAATAATTCCGCTCGCGACAACGCTCGCTCGTTCATCCGGAAGGGTAGGGCTAAGAGTGATGATCGGATGGTTCACTTTTTCACGAAGGGCGAGGGCTTCCTCCAAATTCGCGACCCCGAAGAGTTGCACCTCTTTCGCCAGGGCCTCAGCGACACCAAGCATTCCGTGGCCGTAGGCATTCGCTTTGATGACCGCGAGCATTTCGGCTTTGCCGATCCGGTCGCGAACAATCTTCGCGTTGTGATGAAATGCGCTTCGATCGATTTCAACCCAGCAACGATGGTTCTGTGTCATTTCTTTGGAAGGGTGATGTGCGGCTCGCGCAAATACATCGGCTCAAGTGGCGGTTCAATGAAGCTGCGTTTGGTGTCGGCGGCGAGCTGGGCGAGCATTTTCGCGGCCGGGTAGCGCAGTTCAGCGCGATCGAACCGCAACAGTTTTTCTGTGGCAAAAACCGGCATGCTGCGGTCGAGCTTATCCAATTTCGCCTGTAATTCAGCTTCAGTCATTAAGCTTGGCCCTTCAGCCAGATTACGGTCGCAAACGCGCGCATAAAAAAACGACTGACGCCGCGCATCGCCAATCACGCAGTATTCCGGCGTATCGCAGTCTATCGCACAAATGGATGGAAATCCGATCAAGCGCGCTCCCGACCCGGATTGCAGTCCAATCGCCGCCGAGATTGCGATTCGGGTGCCGGCGTAGGAACCAGGCCCGAGGCCGACGACAATTGTGCCCGCCTTCCCCAATGTGTTGTGCACTTCAACCAAATGTTCGAAGAAGGGCCCCGAATTCTTTCGGTTATTCGGCCATTCGCGCTCGAATTCGATATTACCGTTGTCGAGCAAGGCAACGCCCCCCTGCGCGCTGGAGAGTTCAAGCGCCAGAATTTTCATTTGGTAGTGATCGCGCGCTGGGTTTCTGAATTGGTTTCGAACGAAATCCAGCGCGCGCTTTGCGGGATTAAATCGCCGAAGCGATCGGCCCATTCGATCACCGACACGCCATCGTCGAAAAAATAATCGTCGAGGCCGAGACGTTCGGCTGAGGATCGATCTTCAATTCGGAAAAAATCGAAGTGATAAATTGGCAACCGGCCGCCGGAATATTCATGAATCAGGGTAAAGGTGGGGCTGGTCGCGGTCGTAGTTGCGCCGAGGGCCGAAGCGAGACCTTTCACAAATTGGGTCTTGCCACTGCCGAGATCACCAATCAGCGCGATAACGTCACCGGATTTGATGGTTCCGGCGAACTGCCGCCCAAACGATTCCGTTTCCTCCGGGCTATTGGAAATGAACGTAGCCACGCTTCAAAGGATGAGGGATGAAGGATGAAGGATGAATCAGAGAGCCGATAGGTGTGAGCGAAACCTTCGGAAATTTCTTCCGCCAGGCTTTTTGCAAACGCGGTCGATCGCGCGGAGACACGGCAAAGAGGAGCTCGTAATCCTCGCCCTCGGATATTGCATTATCGATGCTCGCGCCGGGCGCAAGCGGCAAGGCGTCCTTGTCGATTTTGAATCCGAGCTTGCTTGCCTTCGCCAGCCGGGGGAGGTCGGCTCCGAGGCCGTCGCTCAGGTCCATCATCGCATGGACTCGAACGTTTTCGGTGAGCCAGCGCGATTCGTGAATCCGCGGGACAAATTTGAGATGTTTACCGCGTAACGATCCACCCAGGTGGCCAGTGACAAACAGATCGTCGCCTTCTTTTCCGCCGGCGCGCGAGACCGATCGTTTCCTCTCAACAAATCCGGACACGCTGACCGAAATCACGATTGGACCGCGGATGGCGCTGGTTTCTCCTCCGACGATCGCAACACCGAAAAGCGCAGCCGCGCGTTTCAATCCGTTATAAAGTTTTTTTACCCACAACGCCGATTTGGTGGCGGGAACAATCAGGGTAATGAGCGCGAATTGCGGAACGGCCGAGACAGCGGCAAAATCGCTCAACGGACGCATCATTGCTTTCCAACCCACCAGCGACGCATCGGTCGAAGCTCGGAAATGAATGTTCTCGACGACACAATCCGTTTTCAGGACGAGTAGGTTCCGGGCGCCGCGGAATTCCAAAACCGCACAATCGTCGCCAATCAGGCTACGCGAATTGGGCAAGCCACGCAGGATTGACGCGATCAGCGTGTCTTCACCGACCTCGCTCAGGCGAGTCCGTCCCCTGGCGGACCGGCTGGGTTTCATTGCTGAACCAGTTGGGGGAAGGCGAGGAAAATCAACTGAGCGGAATTGAAAAGAGCGTGCATTGCCATGGAAACAAGGATCGAACCGCTCCACTCGTAGGCAAGAGTGAAACACACCCCCAGGACAAACAACGGCGCAGCTGACGGCAAATGAGTGTGGGCGGCGGCGAAAAGCAGCGCATTGAAAAATAGCGCCGCGACGATGCCAAAGTAGCGACGAAGTACGCCGTAAATGAAAAAGCGAAAAATGAACTCCTCCGAGATTGGGGCCACAATCACGGCCAAGACAATGATTGCCACCCGTTGCTCCATTGTTTGAGAATTGGTGAAAAGATCGACGATCTCCTGCTTGCTCGACTCGCCACCCAAAAGGGTCCGGGTCAGCCCCTCGGCCACCCCGAGCAAAGGCGCGGCCGCCAGCAGCAAGACGATCGCGGTGCTGACGACTCGTTTCAGGCTGGATTTCGAGAATCCGGCCAACCCGTCGATATCGATACCGCGCAGTTTCAAAACCGCGGCTACGAAAAAAAGGACAAAAAGCGTGAAGAGGAAGTTCGCCCGCAAATCGTCCGACGAAAGATGGGCCGGCTCGGGTCGTTCAAACGACACCACAATGTTCAGGAGCAGGAACAGGATCAGCGCGGAAGCCAGAAATGCTTCAGGCAATCCAAATCGATTTTTTTGCGAACCGTCTGTCTCAACAGGCGCGGCCAATCTCCGCGCGCCGATTTGCCAAATGATAGCCGCATAAATGGCAAAGCCGACGATTAGAAAAACGACAAAAAGCAATCCAATCGCGATTGAGGAGGCACCAGCGAACATTTATCTGGCTGGTTATCTCGGTTACGGAGCGTAGAAGCTCGGCAGAAAATAAGCGCGGCCGCTTTCGAGTTGGGGCACGAGTTGTTTAGGAAGTTGTAACTCGATTTTGGACTGGCCCCCAAACTCGCCAAATGCGCGAAAAATCCGGGACAGACTGAACGGCGGACCATACTTCACCACCGTCACTTCGGGCGCATTGCCAAGTTGTTTCGCTTTCGCGTAGGCGTCCTCGATTTGGCCAAGCCCGTCGATCAATTTGCTGTTGAGAGCATCCTTTCCGGAAAGAATCCGGCCGTCAGCGATGGTGGTCCGGAGCATGTCGGCCGGGAGATTCCGTTCCTTCGACACAATGCCAAGAAACTTGTCGTAGGTTTGCATCACAAAACTCTGGATCAGGTCACGTTCTTCCGGAGTCATCGGGCGGGCGCCATTTAGGATGTCCTTAAATTTGCCGCTTTTGAAAACGACCGAGGCCAGGCCAATCTTATTGAAAAGCTGCTCGTAATTCAGGGTCTGGATAATAACACCGATGCTGCCCGTGATCGTGGTTTCGTTGGCCATCAAATATTTTCCGCCGCAGGCAACGTAATAGCCGCCCGAAGCAGCCAGGGAATCCATGTAAATCACCACCGGTTTGCGCGCGCGAGCTTTCACCACCGCGCTGTAAATCTGGTCGGCAGCCGTGACTTCACCGCCGGGCGAATCGATTTCCAGCACAATTGCCTTCACGTGGCTGTCTTCACGTGCCTGTTCCAACGCCAGCCGCAGATCTTCAACCATCGAGTCGCTGACACTGCCCGGGATCGAACTGCTGATCAGACCCCGCATGGTGATCAGGGCAATACGATCGGGAACCAAGCGGGCCCCGCGCTGGACGATGACCTCGCGAAATCTGGGCGCCGGCTCTTCCACCCGACCGCCGGCAGTAAATCCCCGGATGGCGACCAGCGCGAGCATGAAATTTACGAAGACGCTGGCACAAAGGGCGACGAACAAAAAAATGCTAAGACAACCGAATTTGCGATCAGCAGCCATTGGTAGACTTGGAAACTGGCGGAGAACCGAGGCGGGCACAAGCGGTTTTAGGTCGGCGGTTGAAGGGTTGAGAGACGTTACGAGAATGTGACCACGGAGGTTTTGCGAGGCCGTGAGGAGGCTATAAGGTGAATGGCAAGGAAGCTGCTCGGGGTATGGTGAATTCGAGGAATTATAGGGATTATATGAACAGCAGCGCACCTCTGACCGTCACCGAATCCGCCACCCGTCGGGTCAAAAAAACGAAGCCGCAAAAGAAACGCGGTCGTCCACGCAGTGCCAAAACTGCAGCCCAAACCTACGACACCAGCATGGCCGCCGCCGGGACCCTCACCCGCACCAAAGCGTTGTTATTGGCCGCGCTCAAAGTTTGGGAGCTCAAGCATCGTATTCACGAACAGGAGTAGCAGCGACGTCGCGGCCAGTTGGCCCGAAGCCAACCCACTGCAACTTCAATCCTTCGGCTCGACTTTGACGTAAATTTCTCGCGGGGCGCTGGAGAAATATTTTAGAAGCGCCGGACACAGCCAGCCCTCCAGCTTGAATTGGTCATTATAATACCAGTTTCCGCCGGACTCTTCCCGCCGCCATTGCAGTTTGAAATCCGAACCGGGAAAATTCTGCGCACTGAAGATCGCGCGAAATCCATTGGTGGCGTTAGGGATCTTCGCCACCGCTTTATCAATCATGGTGTCGATTCCGGCGATGAATGGTTCGCGAAAAAGGCCAACTGCCGGATCATCAAAGACCCATGCGCCTTGATATTTGTAGGGCGCGATAACCATCAGAGCGTTCATCTCAGAACCGTTCTCGTTTGTTTGCGGGATGCAACTTTGCAACCGGGAGATCGACGGCGACCGGATGGCGAGCGGTAGCCAGAGCGACGGTCTTTCCATCGAGTCAAGGTACGGCGGTGGCTTTCATTTGCGACTAACTCGGCTAATGTTCCCCGCGCTTTGCGCCCGTAGCTCAGCCGGATAGAGCAACGGATTTCTAATCCGTAGGTCGGGTGTTCGAGTCACCCCGGGCGCGCTTTGCATTGCGAACAGAACCGGAGTGACAGCGACCTAGGCGCGAAAGCCCGTGAGATTTTGCGAGCGGGGACGCCCCGCAAATCAATCTCACTGCCCGCGCCGCCGGGGTCAGATTCGAACTAAAAACGATGGATATGTTGGTCCGGATCTTTTTGGCTATTACCATCCTTTTCGCCCTGACCCCGGAAAAGGCACGCGGAGAGTCACTCGATCAAACGATTAATTATCTGCTCGACTACGTTGCCAAATCAGATGCGACTTTCGTTCGTAACGGTCAGACCCACACGCCGCAGGAGGCTGTCAATCACATCAAAGCGAAGTACGAACATTTCAAAAGTGAAATCAAAACGCCCGAAGATTTTATTCGTCTGTCGGCCTCTAAAAGTTTGTTGACCGGGCAGCCCTACCTTGTTCGCACAAAAGACGGAAAAGAAATTCAACTCAGCGCTTGGCTGACGGACGCGCTCAAGAAACATCGCGCTCAATAAAGATTATTTGTAAATTTCCTGAAGCATCTCGATCAGAGGCTTCCCGGGTTTAAAGAGCGGGGCCAGAATTCCCCTGGCGAAATGTTCCTGCACCGCAGCGATGAGTCGTTGGCTCAGATCTTCATGTGGATGATTACTTGGACCGGTTAACCGGAGCGTCGTCCAGAGATAATCGCCTCGCGATTCAGTGAAGACTTTTTCGCGCGCGCCCGGAATTGTTTCGACGACATCGGGCGCAGCCCCGACCTTGAATGTGCCATCTATCTGGCCGTGCTCGATCGAGAATTCTCCTTCCAGACGACAAAGGCCGCGAATTTCGCCTTCGAAATTGGAGACCTCGAGTCGATCGCCGGCCAAGCGATAGTGAAAGCGCAAAATGTCGATCTTCGGCTTCTCAAATTGCGGGTGACGAGTCACCATCGCGATTTGCTTCAGCGCCTTAACGTCATGAACAGACGCCCGGCCGAAATTTAGTTCGCCGTTCGCGTTCACTTTCGAGTCCGCTTCAAATTGCTTGTCCAAATCGCTTTCCGAATCGACAACGCCTTCGAACTTTCCCTTCCAGTAACCGGTGACAAAAGGTTCAACCGGCGCTTGCTTCGAACTCAAATGCAGCTTCATCGACCCGTGCTCGCCGAACTCGAACCCGCCGGTCACGCGGATGTTTTTTGGCTGGCCAATCGAAAGAAAGACTGATTTCACGACCAGTTTGGAATTCGCCCAATCAAAGTGCAGCTCCGCAACGTCCAAGTCAGGCCAGCCGGTTTGATGAAAAGTTCCGCCGCGTCCGAAGATTTCCAGCCCATGATCTTTCGGGAAGAAGCGCGAATGCACTTCTTTGAGGCCGCCAACACCGTCAGGTGTCGCGCCCCAATAAATGTCGGTCCGGGGAATGTCAGTCTCTTTAATGTCGAGATTGATTGGAGAGCTTGTGTCGATCCGTGACTCCATGTCAGGAAGACGAGGAAGGATCCTGGTAAGTTGCGCCGCAGCGGCGGGACCAAAAGCAGCTTCCAAATGCGACGCTTCGAGCAATCTGATCGTGAATTTTCGCTGCCAGAGGTTCTTCAGGCTGGTGTGAGCGCGCAGATTAGTCGCGCTCAACTCGACCAGCGAACGCGGAGGTTGAGCGCGGGCGAGGACTCCGTCGCTCCGAATTAACATTCCGCGCCAGGCGAGCGGCAGATAACCACAAGAGTCGGCATTTAGTTTGACCGCCGTTTTACGCGAAATCAATCGAAGGAACGTGCCGTCTCTGACCAAATGATCCAGGGTCCGGGTTGCAGCAAAATATCCACCCGCGCAGACCGCTAGAACAATCAGGGCGGCAATTCCCAATTTCGTTTGAATCTTCATCACGATCGATGTTGTTATTCAGAATTCGAATGAGACGATGCTAACAGCCGTCTATCTCCTGACTTGCGATGATCTATCGAATGGATCGCTTTATTTGGCTAAATCTTCCCCTGGTCGTCGCCCCAATTTTTCTTTCGAGCTGCACGATGAAGCTCGGCAAACAACCGCGCCAGGAAGTTACTTCACTCTATTCCGCCCGGTCACCGGAATTTCAACAAGCGGCCGGTTCGCTGCTCGGCCCGGACTTCGTCGGCGGCAACAGCATCAGCACCCTCGTCAATGGCGATGAAATTTTTCCGGCAATGTTGAGCGCGATCCGTTCCGCCAAACGCTCAATTAATCTGGAGACATATATTTTCTGGGACGGCGATATTGCCAAACAATTTACTGCCGCCTTGAGTGAGCGGGCACGCGCCGGTGTTTCGGTAAATATGATTCTCGACGCCCAGGGAACGCAAAAAATGGGCATCTCGAACAAGAAGCAATTACAGGATGCGGGCGTTAAGATCGTCAAATATCACAGTGTTCTCTGGCCGGATCCGCGTCGGTACAACAACCGCAGTCATCGAAAATTGCTGATCGTTGACGGCACAGTCGCTTTCATTGGGGGCGCAGGCATTGCCGATCTTTGGGAAGGTAACGCCGATTCACCAAAACATTGGCGGGACAATCATTACAAAGTGACCGGTCCGGTGGTGGCGCAGCTCCAGGCGAGTTTCGTGAGCAACTGGATCAAAACCCGCGGGGACGTGTTGCACGGCGATAAGTATTTTCCACCACTCCAAGATAGTGGCTCGCTTCAGGCCCAGGCGATCCGGAGTGGCGCGCACTATGAAAATCTCGACCTAATGTATTTGCTTGCGATCGCTTCCGCCAAAAAATCGCTCCGGATTGAAAATGCCTATTTCCTCCCTGACGACCTCGTTCGCAAGGAACTGGTTGAAGCCGCGAAACGCGGCGCCCGGGTCGAGATCATTGTTCCCGGAAAAAAGATCGATCAAAAGCTGGTTCGCTCCGCATCGCGGCGACATTGGCCGGAATTACTCAACGCCGGAATAAAGATTTACGAATACGAACCGACGATGCTTCACGTGAAGCTTATGATCGTCGACGACAAATTCGTGTCGGTCGGGTCAGGAAACTTCGACAATCGCTCGATTCGGTTAAATGACGAAGCAAACCTCGATGTATTGGATTCGGATTTTGCCGCGCAGCAAGCTCACTTGTTCGATCTCGATAAACGGCGATCGCGCGAAATCACTGCGAATGAAGTCGACGGATTTCATTTGGGTAATCCGTTCGAGCACGCGGCCGCATTGCTCTCGCCTCAGCTCTAATTTCTCGCCGGTGGGCGCAAAACGTGGACAACTTCCCGCGTCACATTCGCGATCATCTCGGATCGCTTTTCGTCCGAAAGAGATGGCGCCATGGCATAGATCGCGATGAATATTCGCGCACCGTTTGGCGGATAAACAACCGCGACATCGTTCACTTCGCCTTGTCCGCTCCGGCCGGTCTTATCGCCAACGCGCCAATCTTTGGGGACACCGGCTCGGACCAATATTGCGCCGGTTTCATTTTTCAAGAGCCAGTTTTGCAACAGGTCGCGAGATTTTTCTGACAACAAATCAGTCGTCAGCAGCCGCATCAGATCATTGCACATTGCCGATGGCGACGTTGTGTCACGGGTATCCCCCGGTTTGACGTCATTCAATTCCGGCTCCATACGATCCAGCCGCGTCGCCTTATCTCCGAGCGATCGCGCAAATTTTGTCAGTCCGGCCGGGCCGCCGATCGCCTGCAGCAAAAGATTTCCCGCGGTGTTGTCGCTCTGCTCAATTGCGGCCTCGCATAAAGCGCCCAGCTTCATTCCGCCTTCGGCCACATGCTGTTTGGCAACCGGAGCGTACTCGAGGATATCGGCCGGGGTATAACGAATGAAGCGGTCCAGCTTTTCATCGCCGCGATCCACCCGCTGCAACACCGCCGCTGCGGCCAGCAGCTTGAACGTGCTGCACATCGGAAAACTCTCGCTTCCTCGATTCTCAATGTGCTCTCCGCTTTTCGAATCGATCGCAACGACACCGATTCGAGCGCCGGTTTCAGTCTCAATCTTGGCGATGCCTTTGGGTGGCCAGTCATCAATTGCTCGCGCAATTTGCACCGACGTCACCGCCACGAATACAGCAATGACGAAGTGACGGGAAACCATCGGTCTACCAGCGATGAAAAGCTGGATGTCCTTCTTTGACCGCAACGAAAACGCCGCGACAAGTTGCGCAAACTTTTCCGCCACCGCTCAATGTTCCTTCGATTGTCGCGCGGTCGGTCCGAGCCGGACTGGCCTCTTCGACAACGTGCGCGGACAGTAAAATCGAGCCGTTGGTCGGTGTCGGTCGAAGCAGCTTGATTGAGTATTCCGCTGTGACTGTGCAGGGCGGACTATTGGCCCCGGCTTTCTTCATCAAGTGATAAGCCGCAGTCCAGTTGCAGTGACAATCGAGCAGCGTGCCAATGATTCCGCCGTTCAGAACACCGGGAAACGCCTCGTACTTAGGCTCCGGTTTCCACTCCGCGACGACCTCGCCGTTTTTTGGAAAGCTCCGAATGCGCAAACCTTGCGGATTGGCCGGGCCACAACCGAAGCAGGCATTTTCGGGCGCGTATTGTTCCTGGAGCGGTTTTTCTTTCATGGTGGATCGAGCTCTCCGAGCTCGATTAGATCGCCCGCGGAGCGGTCGATCCACCTTTATTTGCGTTCCGCAGGACCGGGATACTTGCGAAGCTTTGGTCCAACGTAGAGCGACCGTGGCCGAATCAAGCGGTTGTGATCGTGCTGTTCGACGACGTGCGCGCACCAACCGGCAACGCGGGACGCGGCAAACAACGGCGTGTTCAGTTCGGGCTTGAATCCAAGCATCCAAAACACCGGCGCAGCGTAAAGGTCGACATTCGCGCAAAGCCCTTTCTCGCGATCCATCACTTCCTCGAGTTTCTCGCAGATCGCGACCCAGTTTTCTTTGCCAGTGCGTTTGCCCAGGTCGCGCGCGATCTCCCGCATCACCGGCACGCGGGAATCACCTTTTTTGTAAACGCGATGGCCAAACCCCATGATCTTCGCTTTCGCGGCGAGTTGCTTCTTCAACCATTCTTCGGCGCGGTCCGGGGTTTTGATGTCCTCGAGCATCTTCATCGACTCCTCGTTAGCTCCGCCGTGCAACGGCCCTTTCAGAGTGCCGCAGGCCGAAGTCACAGCTGCATAAATGTCGGATAGCGTCGAAGCCGTCACTCGGGCGGCAAATGTCGAGGCATTGAATTCATGATCGGCGTAAAGATTGAAAATCGTGTCCATCATCCGCGTTTTCCAATCCTCCGGAACTTTCCCTTCCAGTTTATAAAAGAAGTTGGCGGCCTGGCTGAGTTCTGGTTTTTCGGGCAACGGTTTTTCGCCCTGGGCGGTTCGAAACCCGTCCGTGATCAACGTCATGACTTTCGCGATCAATCGGATCGACTTGCGAACATTGGCGTCATGCGAGTGGTCGTTCAGGTCTTTGTCGAACGGCCCGAGCATGGATACTCCGGTCCGCAACACATCCATCGGGTGGGCGTTTTTTGGGATGAGTTGCATCATCTCCTCGACTTGCTTTGGCAAACTGCGCTGGGAAGCGATCTGCTCCTTGAATTCGTTAAGCTGTTTGGAGTTCGGCAGTTCGCCGTTCAAAAGAAGGTAGGCGACTTCCTCAAAGGTCGCTTTGTCACCCATTTCGTGAATGTCGTAGCCGCGGTACATCAAGCCCGCGTTCGGGTCGACCCAGCAGATCTGGGTCTCGCCCGCGACCACTCCGGCCAATCCGGGACTGTAGGCTGGTTTTGTTTCTGTAGTCATCGGTGTGCTTCTCTTTACTCGTGAACAGCAAACGTTC
>JAICWQ010000167.1 GCA_025934755.1 Chthoniobacterales bacterium
ATATGCACCACGATTTTATGAAAACCGGTGACGCCGGAGAACCAGCCGCGATCTTTTTCGAATTCCTGGACTTCGCCTTCACCGTCGGTGGCGCGGACGACGAGGGTGTAATCGTCCGGGCCGTCGGGTTGCCAATCATAACTCCAAAGCGCCCAGGTTAATTTTGTCCCGGGATAATCGATTTTCGCATCGACCCAGGTTTCGCCGTCATCGTCGCTGAACTCCATCCGTGAAATTCCGCGGTCACCGCCGAAGGCAATGCCTTTAATTTTTATCGGTGAATCGTGCATCGAGAAACGTGAATCGTTGTCGGGAACGTCGATTCGCGATCTTGTCGGCGTGATAAAATCCGGACCCCACCCTTGGGTCTCGTAAAAACCTTTTGCATCCGGACCGGTGAGCTCGATGCGAGTCAACCATTTCACGTGCTTCTCGCCGAAATATCCGGGGACGATCGCGCGCATCGGATATCCATGCCGATCCGGTAACTCCTCGCCGTTCATTCCCATGGCGAGCAATGTGGTGGGTTCGAGGGCTTTTTCGATCGGGATGGTGTCGGTGTAATTGTCGACACCATAGAATCGAACGCGCTTGGCGTCAGCCAGAGGGGCGGCGGCTTGGAGAAAATCGGCGAGCGGAATACCTTTCCAAACCGCGTTGCTCATCAAACCGGCGTCGAGGCCGTTGCTGATGCACATCAGGGTGGTTTCCTGTTCAATCTGGTTGAACGCGTGGAAGTCCTGGATCCGATACGCTTTCGGATTTTGGACAAGACCATTCACTTCAAGGTGCCAAAGATTCTCATTCACGGCTGGATCGATCACGTTTTTCGTGACACAATAAAACAACTCGTTAGGCGTGACCGGCTGGACGATGCGGCCTTTGTATTGCGTGCCGTCGTAACTGAACGCCGCCGCGCGATAAAGTTTTCTTAACAACCCAACTCCGCCTCCGGCAACGAGGATGCCCAGCCCGCTGACGATCAATGCCCGTCGCCCAATCGGGGGCGAAAATTCCGCGTCGGAGCTCTCCGCCTTTGATCGGGTGAGAAAATAAAAACTGCCAACGAGTGTGCGTTCGAAAATCAAAACGCTCAGAGCGAGACCAATCAAAGTAATCATTCTCGCCGACGCGATCGGAAAACCGAAGTAACTCGTGCCGAGCACCGGCCAAAGGACAACGGCCAGCACGATGACCGGCAGGACGACGAAGATCGACATCGTCCAGGGAGTAACGCGTCGGCCCGGATTGTGTCGCATCAACAAACCGAACACCGCGCCGCCGAGCATGCTGACGATCAACTGACCGGCCATGGTCGAGCCGACTCCGAGTTGTTTGAGGTGATTGTAACCGCCGACGCGACCCATCAACGAGAGGAACGGTCCCGGTTTAATGAAAACAGAAAGTCGATCGCCGATGATCGCGAGGGGCGTAGCGATGCCGAAAGAAGCGAGCAACAGCATTAGTACCGTCATTGCGATGCCGGCAATTAGTCCAGCCAGCAAGCCCGCCGAGAGCGCTTTGGATTTAGTCATGCGAGATTACAAACGATAAAGTTGTAGAGGCGCTTGTGCCAAGCGCCTGTTTGATAGTTCGGTGCTTGAGAGCAAGCACCGCTACAACATTCTCGATGATGCTACGCGAAGAAACGTGGCGATGATTCTCGCCCCCGCGAAAAATGTTCCCCGCAATGTGCCGGAAACCTTGGAAACGCCGCCGGCGCGGCAGCGATGGTTGACCGGAACTTCAAGAATTCGCAAACCGAGACGGGCGACTTTCATCTGCATCTCCAGGTTCCAACCGTAAGTTTCTTCTTTCATCAACAATTTCTCCAATGCGTCGCGCCGTATCGCGCGAAATGGGCACATATCGGTGTAACGCACGCCATACCGGATCGACATCAGCCAACCAGCCAAACGCCCCGAGAAAATTTGCTGAAAATTCATGCTGCCTGGTTCGCGTTGACCGCGGGTGCGTGAGCCGATCACGAAATCAAACATTCCCGATGCGATCGGCTGGATAAGCTGGGGCATGAACTCCGGGCAATCGCTTCCGTCGCCGTCGAGGAACGCAATGATGTTGGATTCCGTGGAAACTGCGCGAACGCCGGCCGCGCAAGCGCGGCCGTAACCGGCGCGCGGCTCACTCACCACTCGGGCGCCCGCGTCTCGCGCGCGTTCCGCGGTTGCATCGCTGCTACCGTTGTCCACAACGATAACGTCGCTGGGAATTTTTGTGGCCAAACATTCCCGCACTACTTCAGCGATCGGTTCCTCTTCGTTCAACGCCGGAATGACAACCGACACGTTGTTCATCACAAGACGAGACGCGCAGCGGTGAAGTAAATCACCAACGCGCAGATGTCGGCCAGGGCCAGCGTCACCGGGCCGGCGGCAATTTTTGGATCAAGATTAAATCGATGCAGAAGTGAAGGGACGGCGAGTCCGAACAGCGACGCGGTGACCAACGAAAGGGCAATGCTTCCACCGATGACTGCGGCCGCGCGAAGATCGTGTCGCCACAGGGAGACAATCCCGGCGACGACTGCTCCGCAGGCAAGTCCAATCAGAATGGCCGTTGCGAGTTCACGACGAAGCGCGCTGGCAAACCAGCTCCATGTCACCGGCGCGGACCGCAACATCTGGATGGTGACGCTCATCGATTGCGCGCTCACACTTTCATTCAGGCCAAGCACCATTGTCAGGAAGAACGCGATCACCAGACTGTGAGCAAGGGTCGCTTCAAATGCCCCGGCCAGGATGGCGCAGATCGTTCCGGCGGCGACCGTCGCCAGGAGCCACGGAAAACGAAATCGGAAAACACGCAACGGCGACGCGCCACGGATTTGGTCAAGCCGAAAGCCGAGCGCTTCGAACACGTCATCCCGGACCGCTGCGGGAGCCGTCGGGCGGGCGTGGTCCTCGCGTTCTCCCAAAATTTCCTCGGCAAAAAGACTCACATCGACAACACCGACGACCCGGCGTTGCTCGTCCACTACGGGAAAGGCGAAGAATTTGTAGAGAACGAAAAATTCGCAGGCATCGAGCACCGTCGCAGTTGCCGGAATCGCGACGACGCGGCGGACCATGATATCGCGCAGAGGAGTTTCCGGCGCCGCGGTCAACAAACGACGGGTCGGCAAAACGCCGACGAGCTTCTTGTCCGCGTCCACAGCGAAGAAATAGATAACGCGTTCTCCCACGCCTTCGCGCCGAATTCGTTCAAGCGCGTCCGCGATTGTCATGTCCGCTTCGAGCAGCGGAAAATCTTTTCGCGCGTGTTGACCAACCGGAGAATTGAAATCGGGAATGCCGGTCGCCTCAGGCATTCTTCCCTTTTACTCGATGAACGATCCCTTTGCTCTTTAGAATTTGCTCTGCTTCGGTGAAATAATCCCGGATGTCCGATTGGGCTTTGATCCAATCAATGTAGCGCTGAATTCCTTCCTCCAGCCGGACCTTTGGTTTATAGCCGTCAGCACGGATCAATTTTGTGTCGCTCGTCAGATGACGCATTTCACCGGGGCGAAATTCGCCCCGAGTTTCCGGTTGGATGTCGATGTTGAGAAGTTGTGACAGGATCTCGGCGACTTTTCGGATTGGTGTGCCTTCGCTGCTGCCGACGTTCACCGCGAGCCCATCGAGATTGTCCGTGTCGCAGGCGAGCAAGTTTGCGCCGGCGATGTCTTCGACGAATGAAAAGTCGCGAGTCTGTTGCCCGTCTTCGTAAAGGACGGGCGGCAAATTGTTGAGCAAACGGGTGCAGAAAATCGCAATCACTCCGGTGTAAGGATTGAAAATCGACTGGCGCGGTCCGTAAGTGCACGAGTAGCGAAGGGCAACCGTGGGGATGCCAACCTGTTTTCCCCAGAGCAGCACCAGCTTTTCCTGATCGACTTTGGTCAGACCATAGACCGTTTCGCCGCCGACTGGCGCGTTCTCCGGAGTGGGCGCGCTCTTAGTAATCTCGCCGCAAATCGGGCAATGCACTTCCCAGTCCCCCTTCTGCAACTGTTCGACGGGGCGCACGGTTGGAAAAACGAGGCCGTGTTTCGGACAATTGCCCGCCCCTTCACTATAAACCGCCTGCGAACTCGCAACGATAATCTTTTTTATCGGCAGATTCTTTTCGCGAATCACTTCAAGCAGCTGGGCCGTGCCTAACGAGTTCACGTGCACATATTTTGAAATTTCTGGCATGTATCCCCCGTAGGCTGCCTGGTGAAAGACGACGTCGATCTTATCCAGCGCGACGGTGATCGTTTGACGATCGCGAAGATCGCCTTGGACGAATTCGGCTTTGGGATTAATCCACGATGGCTTGCCCCGGCGGTGGGTATTTGGTTCGAGATTGTCGAGCACGCGCACCTGCCAGCCATTCCGCACTAGAAAATCGGTTACGTGTGAACCGATTAAACCGGCGCCGCCGGTAACGAGAGCGCGTTTGGTCATGGGGACGCGAAAATTTTGCCCTCCGCTTTCAGGAGCGCAGCAAGAAATCCGCGCGTGTGTGGCGCAACGTCCGCGGGCGTTAGTTCATCGAGCAGTTCGTCACTGAGCCGCCGCAGGGACGCGCGATCGTCGACATCGTAACCGTTCGGTAAGAGAGCTACTTCAAGCTCTAATTCATTTGCCCGCTTCCGCGTTTGCTCGAAAACGCGCTCGGTACTCCAATCAATTCCTTCAAATAGCTCGGGATGATTTCTTTTGAGACCAATCAAATAATACCCGCCATCATCGGACGGACCCAAAACGACACGATCCTCCGGCTTCGACAGCAAGTTCACGGCTTGGGCGAAAATATTGGGCGGAACCGTAGGGCTATCGGAGTCAATCAGGCAAACCGCGTGGAAGCCGCATCGGAAAAGATCCTCGGCGGCAAGGGTCAGCCGTTCACCGAAGCCGTCACCGCGCTGTGCGAGAAGTTGAAACTTCGGCGGCAATATATCGATGTAAGCCTGTTCCAAACCAACCGGGGTGTAGACGCCGATACCGGCCGCTTGTGATCCGCAAGCTTGCTCGATGGCGGTGGCGGTATCACGAAGAAAACAAACGTTCAACTGCGCGGCCTGTTCCGGGGTCAACGGCGGGACGAGTCGGGTTTTCACATGACCGGCCCGCGGGGCCTTGGTCATTATTGCCAAGGCGCACAATTTTTGTAATTGGGAGGCGAAGCTGGCAGGATCCAGAACTCGATGAGACAGCGGCATTTGCCCGGGCGGCGGCGATGTCAGTTTTTCTCGCAAAGAGCGTACTGGTAGCGACCGTCCCGCCAAACGCGAACCGATTTCCACGGCAAACTTTTAAACAATTCTTCGAACGCCGGACTACTTAAGACAGTGGCGGTCGTTGGTTCGCGATAGCCGTTGCCGGAATGAATGACGCTGGCCAGCAACCACATCGAAAAAAGCGGGATGGACGCCCAAAAGGCATAGCGCGGCTCGGCGATAAAACACCGGCCGCCCGTTTTGAGAACGCGAAACATTTCTTCGACGGCCCGGCGTTGTTCGGAAAGAATCGTGAACATTCGCGAGGCAATCAGGGCATCGAATGATCCGTCCTCGAACGGCAGAGACAACACATTGACCCGCTCGAATGAGCAATTTTGAATAGAACTGGCCTCAGTGCGTTGACGCGCCCAGGAAAGTTGGCGTTCGGAACGATCGACGCCGGTAACTGTGATGTTCGAAAAGCGCTGGGCCAGTTTTCGGGAATAAAACCCCGGACCACAGCCGAGTTCGACGACGCGATCCCCTGACGCAGGCATCTGGGTTGGCCAAAGCGACGAAATAATGCGGTCAGTGTCGTCTCTAAATAATCGTTCCCG
>JAICWQ010000113.1 GCA_025934755.1 Chthoniobacterales bacterium
AAGCACCAGGAGCAATTTCTGCGTGACGACGCGCGGGTGATCACGGCGACGATCGCATTCGGGATGGGAATCAACAAACCGAATGTGCGTTTCGTGTTGCATCATGATCTGCCCAAGAACATCGAGAGCTATTATCAGGAAACAGGCCGGGCGGGCCGGGACGGATTGCCGAGTGAGTGCGTGTTGCTTTTCAGCGCAAGCGACGTGGTGAAACAAAAACGCTTCATTGAAGAAAAAAGCGAACGGGAACAAGTGATCGCACGTGAGCAGTTGCGCGAGATGATTCATTACGCCGAGACCCGCGACTGCCGGCGAGCCGCCCTGCTCCGTTATTTCGGCGAAGAACTTCACCCCGTTCCGTGCGGCGGCTGCGATAATTGTCTGACCCCGCGCGAAACGTTCGATGGCACGGTGGCCGCGCAAAAATTTCTCTCCTGCGTGTATCGCGTTCATGAAAAGCACGGCTTCGGATTCGGGCTGAATCACATTGTCGACATTTTGTGTGGCGCCGATACGGAACCGATTCGACAACGCGGCCACGATCAACTTTCTACTTACGGAATCGGAAACGAGTTAAAACGCGATGCCTGGCAGGCCATCGGAAGAGAATTGTCGCGACTCGGATTTGTGGCGGCTGCGCCCGGCAAGTTCGCGACCCTGCAACTAACCGGAATGGGATTGGCCGCGTTACGCGAACGAACGCCGATTACGCTGACAAAACCGTTCAACCTCGAGACGCGGAAACGGCCGAAGCGGCGCGCCGGTGAAATCGAATGCGATGAAGCGCTGTTTGAACGGCTCCGGGGTTTGCGACGCGAGATCGCCGACAAACGCGACGTCCCGGCCTACGTGATTTTTTCCGATGTTTCGCTTCGGGAGATGGCGCGGGCTTATCCAACAACGGCGGCCGACTTCGGTCGGATTCCAGGGGTCGGGCAACAAAAGCAGCGCGATTTCGGCGGGGCTTTTGTTGAGGCAATCAAGGATTATGTGTCACGCAACCCGAAGCAGCCAACCACCTGATGTGAGCGTGCCTATTCGTTGATGTTGTCGAGGCCGGCAAATTTCCAGCCGTCTTTGGTCGATTCGAACACGAAGCGGATTGGCGCATTTTCCTTGTCGTTCGGCGTCTTCTTGAACGGGCAGTAAATCTCATATCGGCCCGATTCCTTTTGCGGCTTAGCGCTTCCAAAACATTGGGCGGCGTCCGCTTCGCCATTGAAGATTTCATTGTAGCGGCGCAGAAAATCCGTCTGGGTCTTCACCGCTTTTACCCCATACGGCATCGACAATGGAAATTTTGTCATCTCCGCCACCGTCGCTTTATCACCCGCGACGACCGCGGCGCTGAATTTCTTCCAAAATACCAAGAAATCGGCTTGAGCAAAAGTGTTTGGCATTAATAACAGAATCAAAATCCCAGTTAACCAAACCTGCCCGAATCTTTTGTTCATAAGCCTCATTCGCGTTGTTACTTCATTCTTCGAGATGGACCTAGTCCATGATGTGATCCGTAGTCGTCAGCTTCATCATACAAGTGGCATCGTTCTGCATTGTTTTCTGGCCAACGACAAGACATCTTCAAGATGTATGACATTGCTTGCCAGGTGCTTAGCGTTGCTGGTCGCAGTAACAAGCGTAGCAGCAGCCGATCTCCATCCAATCGTGGAAGTCCAGAGCGGCTATCTGTTCGGCGCGAGCGGTGACGGCAAATGGATCAAAGCGAAGGAGGCGGCCAAATCGCTGGCCGATCAGACGACGTATCGGGTTTACGGACTGACCCAACAATTCGGCGAAGCCAAGAGCGGCGGCAAACCAAAATCAGAAGACGTTCCGTGCGAGCAAACACTTTCGGTTCCGCTTTCGCCAAAGCCCGGCAAAGGCCTGATTGCAATCGCGGCGCCCTGGAACGCGCTGCCAAGAAAAGTGCAGGTAGTGGATCCAACCCAAAAAGTTTACCTCGACGCCGTCCGCGACTTTCTGAAAACAAAAAGCATCGATCAACCCAAAGTGAAGATCGACAATATCATTCGGGTGGATCTGGACGGTGACGGGGAGGAAGAAGTGTTGATCAGCGCCACGAATTATTTCAGCCAAGACAACGGGGTGCCGATGAGATCGCCGGCCGGAAGTTATTCCGTGGTCCTGCTGCGCCGGATCATCGCTGGGAAAGTCGAAACGCGGTTGGTCGAAGGTGAGTTTCACCCAAACGCCTGCGTTGGAAAGGAAGACAGCTTCGACGCGCCGAATGCCTACAAGGTGATCGCAGTCCTCGATCTCGATGGCGATGGCAAAATGGAAATCGTTGTCGGCTCGCGTTATTACGAAGGCGAAGCGACCACAATTTATCGATGCGATCCGAAAAAATTTGAAGACGTGCTTTCGGTTGGCTGCGGGGCATGATCGCGCGCCACTATTCCTTCTTATTCGCGACTTTAGCGGCGCCGGCGTTCGCGGCGAATCCGTTCCTCGACGCCAAGGATGACAAACCGGTGTCGACAAATTTCCGGGGGACAGAGAGGAATGATGAAAATATCGATGGTGAAATTCCACTGACCGCTCGCGTGGTTACCACTCGGGTCGCCCAAATGCCCTGGGGCGCAATTTTCAAAATCGACTTTGTTGATTTAGAATCCCGGGCCGCGCAACAACGAGAAATACGATCGGAATATTTTATCGCCACGGATGACCGCATCGTTCAGTTGCTTGAAGAGAATAATGACGAAGCGGTGAAGAAGATCGCGGCGACGGATAAACCACCGGCGTTCGAAGAAAATGATATTTGCGGAATCAGCAGCGGGCACTTCAAGCACCAGGAGACCCTTTGGCAAACAAAAATCGACGTGAAGGGCGATCTTTGCGTGTTTGACTCAAGTCATCCCTCGGGTCACTTCAGGAAGATTGTCTGGAAAAAAGGGCTGGGCCTTGTCCAGTACGATAGCGGCTATGGCGCGGGAAGAGATGGATTCAGGCTGAAACGAGTTAGTATGAAGAAATAGTTATGAAACGAACGTTGTTCTTAATAGCCACCTTGTGCATCGCTCTGACCGGCGCGGTGTTCGGCGCCCTCGGCGACACCGAAGATCAAGCTGCCGATCTTTTTGGAAAACCAATCGACGAAAGTTTGCCGGACAAGCGCGGCATTTCAACGAACATGTACAAAAAAGGCAATTACATCATTCTCGTCCAGTTTCTCAGACATTTGAGTCTGGCCGAAAGTTACACTCGGGATGACAGCCAGGAGTTCTCGCAGGACGAAATCTCGGCGCTTCTCGATGGAAACAGCAACGGACGAGCCTGGGAAAAGGATCCGAACAAACTCGCCTGGGAACGAGACGACCATAAGGCCCGCGCCTGGTGCGAAAACCTTTCCGGACGACCCACTTTCCTCATTCAGGCCAAGTAAGACACCAACCCTTCACGGGGCCTGCCCGGCACATCGTCGTTGACCTTCGCGACGGTCCCGCATTAACCAGTGATATCCATGCGGAGGCATCGGCCTTTTCTTTTTATCCTGGCTGGGACAGCCATTGTTCGGTTCGCGATTTTATTTTTGTCGCAAACGCATGTCACCAGCGACGAAGCGATCATCGGATTAATGGCGAAACACATCTCGGAAGGACGCTATTTTCCATTTTATTTTTACGGCATCGCCTATAATGCCTCGTGCGCGTGGGAGGCGTACCTCGCAGTTATCCCTTTCTGGCTCTTTGGCGTCGGGGTGGTCGCTTTAAAAGTTCCGACCGTCCTCCTATCGCTCGCTTGTCTCGCGCTTTTTTATCTAATGGCAACGCGGCTTTATTCACTGCGCCTTGCCACCCTGGCCAGTTTGATTTTTGCCCTCTGGCCCGGATTGCTAAAGTGGCATTTTCAACCGCGCGGCTATGCCTTTTATTTCCTGCTGATTCCGGCGCTGGTGATTCTATTTCTCACCATCGAAAAACAAAAAAGGCCGGCCCACCGCGATATTTTTCTGTTCGGGCTTTTATGCGGGATCGGCTTTTGGGGAATGGAACTGCTCCTGATTCCAATAGCGGCTTTATGGGCCCTCTTGCTCTTGCGACGGAAATTTTCGTTGACTGGCCTGGCCACCGGCATCGGCGGATTCGTCATCGGATACGCCCCAGCTATTTGGTGGAACTTCGCTCATGGCTTTCAAAACTGGCATTTTTTGTTTTTCGAGAAACCGGAGGCATCTGGAATGGCAGCGCGTTTTGGGCTAACCGCGTGGCGCGCAATTCTTTTGCACGAAATGCCGAAGTTTTTCAGCGCGGACACCGTGCTTTGGTATTATCCGGAAACGCATTGGTCCGGTTATGTTCTCTACGCCGTCACGGTGATTGCCATTGTCCTGGCAGGATGGCAGACATTGCGCTGGCAGAAAATTCGTCACGCTTTCTCGTCCGGATTCGCGGCAGGCAAAATAAACGCGGACCTGCTCATGCTAATGCTGACCGGCGTCAGTTTTATCCCCTACATTATCGCGCCGCTTCGCGTTCCGGGATATTTCCTTGGCGGAACATTTTTTATGTCGATCCTGATTGCGCGTTGTGTCGATCGGTTGTCTGCAAAAAAACAACTGCTTTGGCGCGCATCCGCAGTCGCGCTGCTTCTGGCTACGGTTGTTTGCGGTCTCGATGCAATTATCGGGACTGCCACTCATAATCAGATAGAAACGCTGACCCTATCGGCGAATCGTCAGGATCATGAGATGACCCGGATTCCCGGTCGGGACATCGACGCGGTAAAAGCGGACCTGGTGCGAAATCAAATCACCGCGGTCTGGACCACGATCTCCTTCGTTTATCCCCTGATTTTTGAGACCAACGAAAAGCTCATCGCGTCGGAATCGATCTTTGGGGTCGACCGGCCCGTCTATCCGCCATCGATTCCAAAGGCCGAACCGAACGAGCAGGAACGGGCGGTCTTTGTTTTGGAAACGAACTCGCCTTATCGGCCGGAAATTGAAACTCTCCTCACCGAAAAATCCGGCGCTCCACCACAAATCAATGAGCATGGAACGCTCATCATCATCCAACAACGTTTCGCGTCCGATTTGCCGTGAGTAATTTATCGAAATCGGCGCTCCGCTGGATCGTCGGCGGGCTTTGCGCATTCGCCGCGGCACGAGTGTTCGTTTTTGCCGCCGCCTTTCCGTTTTTCAACAATGTCGACGAACAGGCTCACGTCGATCTGGTCGTAAAATACGCCCATGGCAGTCCGCCTCGCGGGATCGAATCGTTTTCCCACGAAGCGTCGGTTTACTTCGCGGCTTACAGCACGCCGGAATATTTTGTTCGACCCGAGCAATACGGCGGCCAATTTCCGCCGCCAAACTGGCTCCTCCCGCGCGAGCAGATGGAGAAGGTTTTCACGGATGAAGTCCCATATTGGGAATCTCGCTCGAACCATGAATCCGGCGAGCCGCCGCTATATTATTCAATCGCCGGGGCATGGTTCGACCTGGGGCGCGCGCTTGGTCTGCGTGGTTTGAGTTCACTTTACTGGGTCCGTTTTCTGAACGTGGGCCTGGTCACGCTTTTGGTCTGGCTCGGGTTCGTCTCCGCGAGATCGATCTTTCCAGCCAATCAGTTCCTCCAGCTCGCAGTTCCAACGTTATTGGCGATTTGGCCGCAAACTGCCTTCTATTCGATCCAGGCCGATGCCTTTTCGCCGATTTGTTTCGGCATCGCTTTCGTCGGTCTGGCTACAATGTTGCAACAGCAGCGTCTGCAAATTGCTGTTGCCGGGTGGACTGGTCTCGCGATCGCCGGCGCGTGTCTCGTTAAAACGAGCAATTTTCCTCTGCCCCTTATCGCAACCGCAGTCATTATTTGGAAAATTCTGGCCGACAAAAAGAAGGAACACCGTCAATCCAATCTCCTCGCGCTGACCGTCTTCGTTTTGGCTTGCGCGTTGCCAATTGGAGTTTGGTTCTTTCGCAACCATCATTATTTCGGCGACCTAACCGCCACCGCTTCCAAGATTGAATTGTTGGGGTGGACGCGAAAACCCTTCGCAGACTGGTGGTCGCACCCTCTTTTCACAACGAGCGGACTTAAAATATTTTGGGCGGGACTGGCCGCAAGTTTCTGGCGCGGGGAATTAGTCTGGCATCTTCAAAGACTCGCGTCTCCTTATGCCGATGCATTCTACGCGTTTTCCACAGGGCTCGTGATTTTAGCGGCCGGCTTCATTCTGTTGCGCAATCGATCGAATCTGGGTGATCAGCGGTTCATCCTGTCGCTATCGCTCTTCAGTTTCATTTCGATCGTCGTTTTTCTCATGCTCCTCTCAATCAGCTTTGATTTCCATAACTGTCCCTATCCTTCTCGGGAGTTTCCTTACCTTACGTCTGGACGGTTGTTGAACGGCGCCGCCATTCCGTTCTTTGTCGTGTTCGCATTTGCGATCGACCGATTTGCGAACTGGGTCAAGCGAGAATGGTTACGGTGGACGTTGCTTGGGGCCATCGCGGTTTTCCTGATTGTATCTCAAGTGGAGGTCAATAGTCCGGCCTTTGCCAGCCAGTATAATTTCTTTCACCGCCCGGCGATTCAATAACTCGCGCCCAAGCGCCGGTCCGGCTTGCGCCACAAAAAATAGATGGGCACACCGGTGAGGACGATGAGTATCCCCATTCCAGATGTCGCCGGCGCAACGTACGCCAGATCGACAATCAACAACGTCGCGAGAATCATCGAGACGATCGGCACAACCGGATATCCCCAGGCGCGATACGGACGTTGATGCTCCGGCGCTTTTCTGCGGAGCACGATCACCGCTGCGACCATCAACACGTAAAAGATCAAGTCGGCCGAGACAATGTATTCGAGTAACTGGGTGTAAACGTTGCCGTAGGTGATTTTGTGGGTTGCAGAGTTAGTCACGACAGTTCGAGGCAAAGTCAGCGCCACCGTCCAGATTCCCTGCGCGAACAACGCGGCCGCCGGGACGTGATATCGATTGGTGCTGGCCACTCTTTTGAAAAACAGACGATCACGCGCCATCGCAAAATAAACGCGCGCGCCAGCGAGGATCAGCCCGTTGTTGCAACCAAACGTCGAAATCATGATGGCCGCCGCCATGCACATCGTCCCTGGATTTCCAAACGCCGCTTTCATTGCGGCAACCGCAACGCGGTCCTGCGGGGCATGTTGAATTTCTGAAAACGATAGGAGAGCGAGATAGGAAAGATTCGCCAGCACATATAAAACCACGACAATCCCTGACCCGATCAACAATGCGCGGACAAGATTGCGGCCGGGGTCCCGGACTTCGCTTCCGAGGAACGTCACATTGGTCCACGCGGTTTGGGCGAATAGCGGCCCGATCATCGACTTGCCGAAAAGCAAAAGGAGCGCCAAGACGCCGGCGAACTCGAAACCCGGCTGGGCCAGTTGCGAATCCCATCCATTCGCCCACGAATCCCACCAGGAAGACGATCGCGCCGCGCTCGCTGCGCTCCAGCCGAGAAAAAGTCCAGCAAGGACGACAACGATAAGCGCGGCCGTCTTCGCGAAAGTGAAAACATTTTGCACTAACGTCCCAAGTTTGAGTCCGCGCGTGTTCGTCCAGGTCAATCCCGCGACCAAAACGATCGCGGCCAGTTGCTGCGTCGACAGGCTGATGGCGTATCCGCCGCCCAACCGAATCGGTTTCTCCGTTAACAAATAATTTTCCGGGGAAATCGAAGGAACGAAAACGCCGAGAAATTTAGCGAACGCGATCGCCACGGCGGCGATGGTCCCGGTTTGAATGACGAGAAACAACGTCCAGCCGTATAGGAAACCCGCGGCCGGGCCGTAGGCCTCACGAAAAAAAACGTAAACCCCGCCCGCCCGCGGCATCATCGTGGCCAGTTCGGAACAACACAGCGCGCCGGTCATCGTCAGCAGACCGGCAATCGCCCAGGCCAGAAGCAGCCATCCCGGCGCGCCGGATAAACGTGCGGTTTCGGCCGAGGTAATAAAGATTCCCGAACCAATCATCGAGCCGACGACTATCATCGTGGCGTCGACTGGTCCGAGCGCGCGGATGAGACCGGATTGCGACGACTGGTCGCTCACTTGGAAAATTCTGGCGCGCGCAACCTCACACCTTCTTTTTCCAATTGGACTCGCAAGGCGCGAGCGAAATCGACCGCCTCCGGATTGTCACCATGCAAACAGATCGTTTCAACGCGAACATCAACATCCACGCCATCGACCGAGCGAACTTTTCCTTCGCGCAACATCCGCAAGACCCGTGGCGCACTTTCTACCGGATTGTGCAGCAACGCGTCCGGCCGTGACCGCGAGACAAGGGACCCGTCGTTGCAGTAGTTTCGATCGGCAAAAACTTCGTGGGCGATTTGCAGATTTTGCCCTTCACCTGCGCGCGCCAGAGCGCTGTTAACCGGCGCGAACAGAATTAACTTTTCATCCACGCTCGCGACGGCGCGCGCAACTGCGTGGGCGAGTTCGGCATTCCGCGCCGCCATGTTGTACAATGCACCATGTGGTTTCACGTGGTTCGCTCGAACACCACAGGCCTCTGCGATCGCCTGGAAAATCCCCAATTGGTAGACCACAGCATCAAAAACCTCGGCGGGCTCGACCGCCAATTCTTTGCGCCCAAAATTTTCGCGATCAAAAAGACTGGGATGCGCTCCGACGGCCACATTGCGATTGCGCGCCGCTTCGATCGACGCCCGGATCGTTCCGGCATCTCCGGCATGAAATCCACAGGCAATATTCGCCGAAGTGACCAGGTCCAGAAGTGCCTCATCGTGGCCGGCTCCTTCGCCGAGATCCGCGTTCAGATCGACGACAAGACTCATTCGAAGTGCGATTCAAGCCCGCGCCGAAAATGTTGGAGAGCCTGTTCCCATTCGAACAAAGCGCGATGCGCCTCCGAAAGGGAAACCTCATTGAAACGGACGATGTCGCCGGGTCGCAATTGCGCTGCGATCGCGAGATCGAACGTGATCACGTGAGCAATCTTGGGATAGCCGCCGATGGTTTGGCAATCATTGAGCAACAAAATCGGCTTACCGTCCGGGGGAACCTGCAGCGTTCCCGGCGCTACCGCTTCAGAAAGAAAATCCATTTCGCTGGTTCGCTCCAGCCGGGGCCCATCGAGGCGAACCCCCATTCGATCCGAATCGGGGGACACAAAGAAGCCGGCGTCGCGGAAAGTTTCCATCGCTGCGGAGGTCAGGTGATTTGCGTCATTGCCGCGAATATATCGCAATATCGGCGCGCGCTGGGCGGGACTGGACCAATCGTGGGGCGGTTTCCAGGATGCGATCCTCGAGGTGCGCAATTTTTCGGCGAGAGTTGTGGCTCGCTCCGAATTTTCTCCGAGTGGAACTCCTTCGCCGTCACGGATCGGGCGTCCACTGATTCCTCCAAACCCGGCTTTCAAATCACCTGCGCGACTCCCTAACACAACTGGAACATTGATCCCACCGGAGATCGCAATCCAGGCGCGACAGCCACGGGCGGGCGATTCGATCGAAAAGTCTTCGCCACTGCGGACCAATGCCGCGTGACCCGCAGCCAGCGTGCCCGATCCAATGCGCGCTTGAAAATTACCGCCGCACCAGGCAACGATGCGGTCGTCGGCGAAGCGAAGTCGCAATCCTCCGAATGTGACCTCCAGGCCGGCAGCCGATTCTTCGTTGCCCACCAAAAGATTGGCGATGCGCAAGGCATGCGGATCGAGCGCGCCGCCTAACGAAATGCCAAATTCACGAAGACCAACGCGACCCAAATCCTGGACGCTCGTTAGAAATCCTGCCCGAACGGCCGTTGCCTTCATGATGCCAACTTTTCGAAATCTTCGCGGCTGATCGGCCGAAACCGCACTCGATCTCCCGTGCGTAACAACCCGGGCGGATTTTTTTGCGGGTCGAACAAACGCAACGGTGTTCGGCCGATGATGTTCCAACCGCCCGGAGACTTAATCGGATAAATTCCGGTTTGTTTTCCGCCGATCCCAACCGAACCCGCCGGAATTTCCTTCCGGGGAGTTTTTCGCCGCGGCGTGACAATT
>JAICWQ010000047.1 GCA_025934755.1 Chthoniobacterales bacterium
AAAGCGAGCGCGCTGCCGAAGCATGGGTAGCATTGTCTGAACTCGCCTTTCACGCTGCGCCACCGCGGATCGACGAAGCGCGGAAGGATTTGGCGCGGGCGCTCGAATCGAAACCCAATGCGGCCGCGCAGGAACGCGGTGAGTACCTCGCAATCTGGATCGAGGACGCGGCGCCCGGCAGCGAAGCAAAAGCGGTCGGGCTCGCCAAGAAATTCATTCAGCAACACGACAAGTCCGCGCTTCTACCGTCCGTTCGGATGAAACTGGGCGAGATTTATTTTCGACAGGAAGATTTCGCCAATGCCGAAACGCAGTTCGAGCTGTTGACGGAAGAAAACCCGAAAGGACCCCTAACCGAACGCGCGCTCTTTTTTGCAGGCGAGGCCGCAATGGCCAGCATCACCCCGCAATCTCTCGACCGGGCGATTGTCCTGTTCGACCGAGTTGTGCAACTAAACGGCGAATTCAAATGGGCGGCACGAAACGAGGAAGCGGTTATCGAACGCAAATTGGGAAAGCCTCAGGACGCACTGGCTCTTTACGATGAAGTCTTAAATGGAGCTGCCCGGCCGGGAGAAAAGCGCGAGGCGATTTGCGGGAAAGGCGACATTTTTTTTGAAATGGCTGCCAACGATCCGCAAAATTACCAGCGGGCGATAGAAGCCTACGATCGACTGGCGTCGGACCGCGAGGCGCCCGCCCATTGGCGCAACCAGGCCCTTTTCAAAAAAGGACTTTGCCTGGAAAAGAAATCCGACCGGGCCGGCGCTCTCGCCAGTTTTTACACGATCCTGGAAGAGGCAACGCGCTCAGAGCGGCCGCGAGAATTCTTTTGGTTTTACAAAGCCGGATTCAACGCGGGCCAGTTACTGGAAGCGGATTCAAAATGGCAAGCTGCAGCCGCCATTTACGAAAAACTCGCATCGGCGGGCGGAGGCCGGAGCAGTGAGGCGCGGGAACGTTTGGACCGGCTTCGGCTGGAACACTTCCTCCGGCAGGAATAGCTCCGGCCTAACCAGCGATTTCACTTGCCTTTACCTAACAAAAGCCTGATCCTTTTTCCATGACAACTGTAACAAAGCCAAGCGGCTTGTGCGGTTGGTCGGTTCGATGCGCAGTGATCGCGATCTCGGTCGCGGTTTGCGCGTCAGCCTTTGCTGCTCCGAGCAAGAGCGTCGCTACCTCAAAGCAAGTGGTAAAAAGTAAGAGGTGCGTAGCTGTGATCACAGGTTCAGCCTGCCGGCAGAACTGCGATCGTCTCGGGGTGATTCCGACCACACCGTACCAGCTGGACCGCGTAGGCGGCCACTCGGCAACAAACGATTAATCATCAGCGAGTAATTTCGCTGGATGAAGTTTCCGGCGCCCTCACGCCGGTCCGAGTGCTTATTTTTGTTGGTAATTCCTGAGGCGGCAAGCGTGGGCCGCCTCTGTTGTCTTTGAAGGTTGCTTCCATCGCCTTGATAATACGAGTCAGTCCTTCATTTACCGGACACGCCAGACCGTAACGCGCCCCAAGCCGTACGACCGTGCCATTCAAAAAATCGATTTCGGTTGGGCGACCGCGCGCTAAGTCCTGTTGCATCGATACGATGTTCCGAGATCCAGCGTAAGTGGCGTTCATTTCACCCAAGAGATTTCCTTCAAGATGGATGTTTTCGGCGCGGGCAACGGCCAAACATTCATTAACGATCAACTCCTTCAGTCGATCCAAAGCTGGGTCGACAATCCCGCCGACTTTGCAACCGGTGATCGTGGTAACCGGGTTGACCACGCAGTTGAAGATCAACTTTCGCCAGGCTTCGGTTTTGATGTCCGGACAAATGCGGCTTTCTAACCCGGCGGCGTTGAAAATCGCCGCGATGCGCGCGCTGCGTTCGTGGTCTTCAAGTAGAGTGTAGCCTTTCGCCATGTATCGAATCGCGCCCGGTTGTTCAAAGATGGCGCCGAACTGAGTGATTCCGCGAAGAACCTGGCCTCGTCCGCTAATTGCTGCGCGCGCAATCTCTTCACTGTTAAGTCCGTTTTGAAGGGCAACGATCGTCGTGTCATTCCGAATCAGTGGCGTTATGGGCTGAAGCGCGGCGGAGGTTGCCGGAAGTTTGGTGGTCAATAAAATCAGTGCGTCGGCGGCAATCCGTTTGATGTGCGTGGCCGCGCGAACGTGAATGGTTTCGTGTTCAAGGCCTTCGATTCGTAAACCGTTTTCGTTGATTGCGCGGACGTGATCGGGCCGGGCGATAAGAGTCACGTCATTATCCCCAGCGGCAAGTTTGGCGCCGTAAAGACTTCCGATAGCGCCTGCGCCGAGAACGAAAATTTGCATTCGGGAAAACCGTAACATGCTCGCGCAACGCCTGCGACGCGAAACCCGACTGATTAAATCAGAGCGATTGGGATGGCGAGGTGGCGGCGAGAGCGCGCAAACGTGACACCTGAGCAAGCGCGGCTTGCGCTTCCTCCGGCCGCCCCATTTTTTCCAAAATGTTCGAAAGCAAAACGTACTGACTGGGTTGGTCAGGCTGGCGACCGATGGCCCGGCGCTGAAGTTGAACTGCTTCCTCAAAACGGTTCTGTCCCAATCGGATGATCGCGAGCAGGCGCAACGCTTCTGCATCGTGGACATCGAGTCTGCCGGCAAGACGAAGTTTCGCTTCCGCGTCCTTGGGGTCTTCCTTTTGGGCGTAGAGGCGACCGAGAGCGAGAGTCGCATCGTGATGCCACCAATGATGAGAAGCAAATGTCTCGACAAGCCGCATGGCTGGGTCCGGCCCCTGAGTTTCCCGAAGCACTTCCGCTTCAAAACAAATTAATTCCCAAACTTGCGGGTAGTCGGATCGGGCCTGTTCAAGAATCTTAAGTGCCGCTCCGTCGTCTTTTGCCTGGTGGCGAAGCTGGGCCAAACTCAAAGCCGCACCCCAGGTGCGCGGATAATCGCGCCGGGCTTGTTGCGACATTTTAGCGGTGGAAGAAAATAATGCCTCCGCTTCGGCGCGCTTTCCCTCGAGATTCAAAAGCGCTGCGAGCGTATTACAACCGGTCGGATAATCGGGAGCAACCTTAACCAGTCGCCGTAAAATTTTCTCGGCATCAGCGTAATCATGACGACGAACGTACACTTGGGCGAGATTGACTGCGACCCGGCCGCTAATTCCGCCCGCTGCAAGAGTGCGTTTGTAGAACGTCTCCTCGTCAGTCCAGTCGCTACTTCGGACAAAACTTCGGCCCGCCAAAGCGAGAATGCTCAACGACGCGCATACCATGGTCATTTTTTGCCATGAAACCGGCAGCTCAATTGCGCATCCGGCGAGAAAAATCAGGAAACCGACGCTCGGCAGATACAGCCAGTGCTCGGCCACCGTCGCATTGAGTTGAAAAAGATTCGAGATCGGAAGATAGCCAACGAAGAACCAGGCCGCGCCAAAGATCCGGATTCGCTGGCCCCGACCTTGCCGGCAGACTCCATAAATAAATAAGGCGAGAGTTATCAGGCCGAGGATGGACAGATATTCGGCGGCGATCGCGTTTCTCCAATCGGCATTGGTCCGCCAAGTGGCAGAATCAACGACCGTTCGTTCCATATGCAAATTAGCCGGGAAAATCATCAACCGAGCGTAGTCACCCAGCGAACGGGCCATGAGGGTCGCCCGGACCGGAGCAGTCCAGCCGGCTTGTCCAGCAGCGGTTGGCCGTTCCTCGGGCAACTGCCGAAGACCGGCATAAATTGCAATCAGGGCAAGACTGCAAACGACAGCTGCCAACCGCCGGCGGAATGCGATCCCTCGCTCGATACACAATAAGTGTGCTATAAACAGAACAATCCAAATGCAGGCTATTTCACGCGAGAGCAACGCCAGCAAGCCGCAAACAAGGGCCAATCCATAAATAAGAGCGCGAGTAACCAGGCGCGTCGTGATTTCAGCTCTCAACACTAGAAGCCAGCCCGCAGCGGCGAAGAAGAATGCCAGGCTGTCCGCCCGCCCTGAGATATAATCGACTGCCGCACTATGGACCGGATGCACCATCCAGAGCATCGATATTAGAAACGCGGCATTTGAAATCCACGGCAGGCGATGTTGCGCCCGATGCCTCTCAACCACTGACCTGTTTCGAAAGGGGAATGATGCGAGTAAATATCGGAGCAGAAAACAAAGTAAAATTCCCGAGCCCACGTGCAGCAGAGTGTTAGTGAGGTGATATCCGAACTCGTTCGTGTTCCAAAAGTAGTAATCGAACATGTAAGAGATGTTTTGGACGGGCCGGTAATGAGCGGAGTAGGAATCAAGGAAAAGATGATGGCGAAACGCTTCCAAGATGAGAAACGGGCTCTTGATGAATGGATTGTCGCGGGAGAGATACTGATCATCCCAAATTCGCTGGCCTTGCAGGGCAGGTGAATGAACCAAAATTCCCGCGAGCCCGAGAACAACGGCGCGAATCCAGTCACTTCTCCAAGCGCGCCGGAGAGGATCCCGTAACTGTCCAGGCTTCTTCGCGTCGATCGTACTGTCGGTTCGATCTGGCCTAACGAGTGGGATTGAAGCAGGCATTGAAATTCAGTCCAGCTTGAACTTCAGCAACACCCGAGCGCTGCTTCCGGGTAGAAGGAAGGCTCGTGGCATGATCCGAAACAAGACTACGGCCCGTAGGGAGACCAGAAGCCCGTGTTAGCGACATCGGACAACACATCCAGATCCGACTGGGGCACTTGCGGGATTGTATCCACCGTCTGTGTGCCATAGGCAGTACCCAACAAACTCTGCCCAGTGTTGTATAATAGCGCGTTCTTCTTTACGTAACTCGTCCAGTCAGCAACACCCACTAAATCGCCGGTCTTGCGTCCGGTTTCGATTGCGTATTGATCCACAGCGGAGTCAATCATCCGAAGATCGTTCAAAATCCTCGACGCTTGGGAGCGCTTTCTGGCGCGGAGAAAGCCTGGGACCGCGATCGCAGCGAGCAACGCAATGATTGCTACAACGATCATGATTTCTACGAGGGTAAAGGCCGCGTCCCTGGCTTGAAGTTTCCTTACCATGATATTATTGGGGTTATTTATTGTTGAAGAGCTGCGATGGCCGAAATTTCGGTCGTCGCTCACAACTCATTCCCTGCCACTCCCGGCTGACCGCGAATGACAGGAGAATGAATCGTCAGATTCGTTAAGGACCGTAGGGCGACCAGAAGCCGGTGCTGGCTACGTCGGACAACACGGCGAGATCGGACGCTGGCACCTGCGGAATTTGATCCACGGTTTGGGTGCCATAGGACGTGCCCAGAAGGCTCTTGCCCGAGTTGTAGAGGAGCGAATTCTTCTTCAAGTAATTCGTCCAATCGGCAATTCCGACGGCGTCGCCGGTTTTCCGGTTTGTTTCAATCGCGTACTGGTCAACCGCTGAATCGATCATACGCAGATCATTCAGAATACGGCTGGCTTGGGAGCGTTTGCGCGCCCGGAGAAATCCCGGGACCGCAATCGCTGCGAGTAGAGCGATGATCGCAACTACGATCATGATTTCCACGAGGGTGAAGCCCCCGCGGCGTTTGTTGATGGCGTTTAACATGCTATTGCTTTCTCTTGTTTGTTTGACTGCGCTCCACGATCTCGGATCGCGAAGTGAGCCGATAATCAGCAGTGTTAATGCCAATTGCCTCGAAAACTGAGCCACAAACCTGGCGCGTTTCCCTGGGGCTCGGACATGGAATCTTTCTCTTCGTCCTGGGCTTCCGTCTGGCAGCTCTCCTTGGTCTGACCCATTCCTCGCTGCTAATCCCAACCGGCGGCGACATGCATTTTTATAACGACTGGGCCAGGCAAATCCTTCACGGTGAGCTTACCCAGCGTCTCGCCTTTTATGGGTTGCCTGGCTACGCCTATCTTCTTGCCTTCCTCGCCCGGCTATTTGGGGAAAATCCGTTCGTCCCGGGTCTGCTTCAGGCGGCGCTCGACGCCGGGACGGCGGTCCTGATTTATCAGATTTTGATCGCGATCTTTGAATCGGCATTGCCGGCGAATCCTCGGGCTGGCTTCAACCCCCGCTTTGCCGGCGCACTCGCCGCCGTTGGCTGGGCGTTTTTCGTTCCAGCCGAAGCTTATTCCATCGTCTTAATGCCGACGGCGGGGTTCGTCTTCGTCTTTTGGTTCGTGGTATGGCGATTGATCCGAACCAATGCGGCGCCGACAACTTACGAAATTTTTTCTCTCGCGCTCCTCATCGGGATCACCGCCACCGCGGTTGCCAATATTCTCGCGTTGGTGCCGCTGATCTTGGCCGCGTTAATTGTCAAAACGGTCGCTCCCGCTTGGCCAAACCGAATCGCCCGCATCGGCATTCTGTTTCTCGGCTTAATAATCGGAACGTCACCGTGTTGGATCCACAATTATTTTCTCGCGCGCGATCCGGTGGTCCTCTCCGCCCACAGCGGCATTAACTTTTGGATCGGGAACAACCCGCAAGCCAACGGCTACCCGCGTTTTCCGCCCGGATTGCGCGCAGGTCAGGCTGCGATGCTTCAGGATTCGATCGACCAGGCTGAAGTCAGCGCTGGCCGTCCCCTCAAACACGCTGAGGTGTCCGCTTACTGGTCCGCTAAGGCGAAGACATACATCGCGGAGCATTTCAGCGACTGGCTCAAGCTAATCGGACTTAAGCTCCGCAATTTCTGGAGCGCGTTTCAATACGACGACCTCAGCATTATCACGATCCTGCGGGAACAGGGTGTAATCTTTCCGGGCCTTTATTTCGGGGTGATCGCTTCATTCGCAATTCCGGGAGTTCTTTTCGGGTGGCGACTGGCTCCGGCGTCGCGCTGGGTTCTTGGAGCGATATTGCTATCAATGATCTCGCTCCTGTCCGTTTTCATCACGGAACGCTATCGACTCGTCGCGGTGCCCGGTCTGTTGATTTTTGCGGTCCTCGGGCTCTCGATTTTTTGGCAGAAAATTATCACGAGCGATTTGCGCGCTGCTGCGCTGTATCTCATCGTTCTTATTCCATCAACACGTTTTGTCTCATGGTCTCCGCGTGATCCATCGCTCTGGGCGCTCGATGCCTACAATGCCGGTTGGCAGGCGCTGGAATCGAACAACTTGGTCCTCGCGGAAAAGAAGCTAGCCGTCGCCCATGCTTACGTTCCTGAAAATTCCGAAACGCTTTTCGCAATCGGCAATTTGCGCCTGGCCCAAAACCATCCAGATGCGGCGTCGGCTTTTTACCACGCGGTATTAAAACTCGACGATCGGCATAAAGGCGCGTTCAACAATCTCGGGGTCATCGCCTTTGAGGCTGGTGACTACGAAGCCGCCGAAGACTGGTTTCGTCACGCCGCCGAGGTCGATCCGCGTGACGCGAAAAGTCATTTTCTGCTCGCGAAAACTTTTTTTGCCAAAAATGATCCAGTTAACGCGCATAATGAGATCGACGCCGCAATCGCGCTCAAACCCGATCAGCCGGATTTCATCGACCTGAAAAATAAGATCGATAATCAACAGGCGCGCTGATGCTGGGGCGGTCCCAGGGGCACTGAAGCTGCTGGACTTCGTCGGGATGGAACTCTCTCGGTCGCGCTATTTTCACGTCGCATCTGAGATAAATGCTGGCCAGGAACGCACGCTTGCCGAAAGCTCGCGCGCCCGTCAGCAAAATGTTCTGATCGTGGGCGCCGCGCTCATCGCGTTCGCGTTCAAGCTGGTCATCGCCTTCAACACGTTCGGTACAAACGATGTGGCAGCGTTCTACATGTTCGCAGGATCGCTCCGCGAACACGGGTTGGAATGGACTTATCGAAACGGAGTAATTTTCTTCTCGAACTTTCCCGTATTCAATCATCCGCCGGTGACCGCTTATTATCTCGAACTCATTGACACCCTTTCGAAACTCCCATTTTTTCGAGATTACGGTCTTACTTTTCCATTTCTTCTCCGGCTCCCAGGAATCGTCTCCGACTTGATCGCCGTTCTCGTCCTCATCCGGATTCGCGACCGGACGCCAGAACGCCAAATCCCAACTTGGGCGATGTTGCTCTTTGCCTTGAGTCCTGTGTCGATCATGGTCTCCGGATTTCACGGTAACACCGATCCGATATTGGTGATGTTCCTGCTGGTTGCGGCCTTGATGTGTCTGCGCGACCGGCCGGCTCTGTGCGGAATTTTCCTTGCCTTGAGTTGTCAGATCAAAATTATCCCACTTATCCTGCTGCCGATTCTCCTGTTCTTTTGGCTAAAACGCGGAGTCGCCGTGCGATTTGTGGTTCCGTTCGCGTTATTGAATCTAGCTTTGTGGGTCCAACCGTTGATAAAATTCCCCGCCCTATTTTTCCGAAACGTTTTTTCCTACAACGGCTTTTGGGGCGGTTGGGGAATCAGTTATTGCCTAAAACTGACTCACTGGTCTCAGTTCAGTAGCGGTTTTTTTAATCTTCCGGCGGCAGCAAGGATCGTCGCGTGGGCTCTAAAACTCGGAATTATTTCCGTGGTGATCCTGATTGGCTGGCGCCGGCGCCAGCTTTCGGAACGCGCCCTGCTGGATTCGATTGCTTACGCCTGGATAACTCTGTTCGTCCTCGCGCCGAGCATTTGTGCGCAATACATGGTTTGGCTCGCCCCTTTCATTCTGATTCTGTCCCCAAAATTTTACGGGTGGCTCACCCTCGCCACCGCTTCGATGCTGTTTTTCTTTTACAACAATATCACCGGCGGACTGCCGTGGTACATCGGTATCGCCAGAAACACTGCGAATCGAGCCGGCTCGCCGGATGTCTGGATGCTTTGGGCCTGGGGCACGCTTGTTGTGGGAATGATTCTCTTTTGGAAGAATGCCATCGTGATGAATTCCTCTTCGCCCGGCGAAAGGGCTGTGCCATGACCGAAACTCAGCGCCGGGTTCGGAAGGTCGAAATTGTCTTCCTGGTGATCATCTTCGCGATCGGAGCTTTCTTGCGAATCACGCCGCACGCTTTTTCTTCGGGGGCATCGCTTCATTCATTGGCGCCACTCCATCCGCAGCCCGGGTGGGACCGAGTTGGTTTCGACGAAGGACTTTATCGCGAATACGTCAACGGGCTGAACAAGGATGGACTTAGTTCCTATCCGGACATGGTCCAGGCCTACATCGATGCGCAGTCAAAGATGACAAACCCAATTCTTCCGCCGGTGCGGTTTCTCTACATTTTCACCGGTTATGTGTGGCACTCGTTGTTCGGCGTCGAAACACTGGAGAGTCTTCGCCAGATCGCTTCGTTGTTCAGCGTCCTGACCCTGGCCTTGGCAATTGGATTTGCCTGGCGACTGCGCGGTCCGAAATGGGGATGCGCCATAGCCGCATTGATGGCTTTTGCACCGACCCAGTTGCACATGTCCCAACACGCGCTAATTGACGGTTTTTTCACCTTCTGGGCGCTCCTCGCCCTTTGGATGCTGTGGGAAAATTTCGCCGTGCCGGATGATTGGCGGCGACTCGCCGGTCTCGGCATCAGCCTTACTCTGCTCGTTCTCACCAAAGAGAACTCGTTTTTCGTCGGACTGGCGATCGTCGCTTTGATTATCGCCAATCATTGGCTGCGATTCGGAACTACAACCCGTTCGTTATTGCTCGTCACCGTTGCCGGTCCGCTACTCGGAGTGGTTCTGCTCGTCTTCCTTTCGGGCGGTCTTGGCAACTTGATCGGGACCTATCACTTGCTCGTGACCAAAGCGTCGGCTGCCCAATATGCCATCCTGACCGGCGACGGGCCGCGGTACCGTTACCTGGTTGATCTGATGCTGGTCAGCCCGATTATTCTCGTCCTCGCGATTGGAGCGGCCTTCAAACTGAATCGAGCGATGAAGCCGGAGCTTTATTTCGCGATCTTCATTGCCGCGAGTTATCTGGTGATGTGCAATGTAAAATACGGAATGAATCTGCGCTACGCCAACATGTGGGACCTGCCGTTGCGGTTCCTTGCCTTGAGTTGCCTTTTCAGTCTGGTCCAGCCGATCGCTCGCTACCCAACTTTAATCTTCGCGATCGCCGTCGCGCTCATCGCAGGGTTTGAGTTTCATCAATACATCGTTCTCGCGGTTCGTTATCCGCTCTACGAATTGATCACCCACGACATTCTCCAGGCGTTGCGCATCCTGAAAACGCCTTACTGACGCACTCGATCAGGCGGCTTCGATCAGGGCTTCGGCTTTGGTGCCGCTGCTGGAAATCGTTTCCTTGAGTAAATTGTTCACCGTAGGTCGCGCTTCCGCTCGAATGAAAATCTGGTAGGCAAACAAACCTTTACTCAATCGAATCAGCGCGACGTTCAGTGCCAGTAAGAAGCGCGCCAGAAATGTTCGGCCCAGGGCGAGCGGGAATGGCGCCGGAATCCCCTTCAGTTCGAGAATTTTGTACCCGGATTGGGTCAAGAGCTCGCGAATCGACCGGAACGTGAATAACCGGGTGTGGGTCACATCGAGAATCCCTTTCTTGCCGTAATTGAGCTGACCAAGCGCCAACATCAATCGGGTGGCGAAAAATCCGATGTTCGCGGTGGTCAGAATGATTTCGGGCCGTTTGCAGCCGGTCGCGAATCGAAGTTCGTCCATCAACTGCGAGGGATCTCTCAAATGCTCGATGATATCGAGCAAGAAAATCTGATCGAATTGCGAAACGTTGATTGGAAATTCGGCGCGGTCCAAATCCCAGCGAACAAAATCCATGTTCTTCCGTCGCGCGCCGTCGCTCGGAATGTGTCGATCCAATCCGGTTACGTGGCACCCAAGCCTGGCGAACTCGTCGCCCACCCGGCCTTGTCCGCAACCAATGTCCAAAATTCGGCTGCCGGGCTTGGCCGCCGCGATCGCTGCGGTGTGTGAGGAAGCATAATCAAGCTTCAATTCGTAAACTTCCTCGACCGCTTGAACATCGTAACGTCGATCGTAAAAGAGCGACAACTGGCACAAACGCGCGCGCAGGGTCGTTTTGAAAATGTTCCAAGCGCACTTCACGGCGTCGCTGTAGGAAATTCCGCCGCCGTAAAACATCGGGATCGGTGCTTCGAGAATTCGCTTTTTCTTCAACAGAAACTGGATCACGATCTCGGTGTCGAAATGGAAGTCGTTCGTGTTTTTCTCGAACGGAACGTCTGCCAGGGCGCTGGTTGAGTAAATCCGATAGCCGCAATGGAAATCCGATAACTCGGTCCCCAGCACTGCATTTTCGAACGCGGTGAATGCCCGATTACCGATCCATTTGCCGAAGGGCATTCCCGCGCGCAAGGGTGCGCGCCGGTCGATAAATCGCGATCCGAGGACCGCATCCGTTTCATTTGCGATCACCGGTTTGAGTAACGCCGGCAACTTCTCCGGCGCATATTTTCCATCGCCATGGAGCAAGGCGACAATGTCGAACCCGTTGTCGATGGCGTACCGGTAACCGAGCTTCTGATTTCCTCCGTAACCCTGATTCTCCGGCGTGCGTAGCACAGTGATTTTGAACTCCGAGTTCCGCTGCTGATAGCCGACTCCGCGAGCAAACGTCTCGTCGCTCGAAGAATCGTCGATAATGAGCACTTCAGTGTCATTCGTCTGGAGCGATTGGGGGATGCGGCGCAACACTTTTTCGATCGTTGCCTCGGCGTTGTAAGCGACGATGAAAATCAGCAGGCGTTTGCCGGCAAGATCAACATTCTCGGAAGTAAAACGATCCAGCTCGCTTAGACGCATGCCTTCCTGGCAGCTAGAAACGCGCCAGTTGGAAGGCTTGGGGGGACCTTAGGACAATGCCGAGTCCGCAGCCGCAAGGATGAACTTGTCGTCGTTGTCGCCCAGCCCTGCCAGAAAATTCCGGATACGGCGGAACGATTGACGCAGAAAGAGTTCAGCGGCGGTATTTTTGGTGACCGGCGATCCGCCGTTGCGTTGACCGGACTGGATTTCGGAATCCCATCGACTCAAGACCGCTGTTGAGGCAAACAAATCCATGGCCGCGCCGGCAATCCTTTCCTGGACCAACTGCATGTCCAGAATGGGTTCGCGATAAAGAATCAGCGACTTGTTGACAGCAAAGTTGAAGCGCCAGATCAACCGACCCAAGTGGTTGGCGAACGATTTCAATTCCGCGCTGCGCACCGGAACTTCCGGGGTTCGCATCGTTGCCCCGAGACGACTCATCCCGGCATTCCACGCCTTGCCAATCCCGCCTTCCCGGGTCGGCTTGAGCATGGTGTCGTAGATTTCCTTGAACTCCATCCCGGGTCCGCGCATCCCGACCAGGGCAATAAATGATTTGAGCACTTCGTTGCTGCCCTCGCCGATCTGATTGATTCGCGCATCGCGCAACATTCGTTCTAACGGCAGATCAGTCATGTAAGCAGCGCCGCCATAGATTTGGAACGCTTCATTGACGCATTCCCAAAGCAGCTCGGTCGTGAAAACTTTCAACATCGCGGTCTCGACCATGTAATCTTCAAGGCCGCGATCAATCAGAGACGCGGTGATGCTCGTCATCGCTTCCATCGCGTACGCATCCGCGGCGATGCGGGCGATTTTCTTCTTCACCAAATGAAAGCTGCCGAGTGTTTTGTTGAATTGCCTTCGGGTATTGGCATGCTCGACCGCCAGGGCGAGACAAGTTTTTGCCGCACCCGTGCAACACGCGCCGAACGTTGTGCGCCCAAAATCCAAAACCGTCAGGGCAACCTTCAATCCTTTGCCGAGACGCCCGAGAATATTTTCCTTCGGCACTTTAACGTTTCGCAACGCGAACCTGCCCGTCGCCGTTCCACGGATCCCCATTTTTTCCATCCGCGGCTCGATCAATTCGAATCCGGGCATATCCGGCGTAACCAGAAATGCGGTAATCGCGTCCTTCCCTGGTTTGCCCGGGACCGGAGTGCGCGCCATCACCGTTAATACCTGGGCAATCGCGGTGTTGGTGATGTAGCGCTTTTCGCCATTCAAAATGTAATGCGAACCGTCTTCACTCGGTGTCGCAGTCATCTGAACATTCGCCGCGTCGGACCCAGCCTCGCGCTCAGTCAGGGCAAATGCGCCAAGCCATTCACCGGTGCAAAGTTTTGGCAACCACTTCTGATTTTGTTCCGGGGTGCCGAACAACAGCAACGCGCGAATGCCGATGGAGTGATGCGCGTTTACAAATACCGACGTCGACGCGCAACGCGTGCCCAGTTCTTCCAAAATCCTGGTGTTGGCCAACTGCGAGAATCCATGGCCACCGTACTCAGCCGGAGCAGTCATCCCAAGAACTCCAACTCGACCGAGGCCGTCAATCACTTCCCGCGGAATGTCAGCGTTCCGATCAATCGCGGTCGGATCCAGTTTCGCATCAAGGAATTCCCGCAATTCCTTTAAAGTTTGATCGAGTTTTGTTTGCTGGGCCTCCGGAATGCGCGGGTACGGCATCACCCAATCGGAAACGAAATGCCCTGCGAACAACCCTTTGACGAAGCCAAGCGCCTGCGGACCGCTGAACAACAGTTCCTCGGCCTGCTGCATTTCCTTCTGTCTCTGGAGTTCAGCTTCAGTTGCCATGATAAAATTACGATGCCGCCGGTATCGCGAAGGCGGCTCCTGCCACGCCGTTGCCTCTCGTCACGCCGTAGCGAAGCGAAGGAGGATGGCGAAGGCGGGTCCCGAATTGTAGCTAACCGCGCCCGTCTGTCCAACGCCGGGCGCAGCATCTTCGAATCGCTGTCAACTGCAGCCCTGGCTGGTGCCGCACTCGGTGCAAACCCCGCAGGCCCCGGCCCGGATCACTTTGTCGCTGCCGCAATGCGTGCAAACGATGTCCATAAACATGTTCCCGAGCGCTTCTTGAACACGATCGGCATGGCTGTGGCCGTTTCCGGTAATTTGCGGTTCTCCATCGTGTGGCGAATGGCTCGTAATCACGTCGAGAATTTCCTTGTCTCCAGTCCGCGCCAGATCCGAAACCGGACGGTTCAGCGCTTTCTTTTCCATCTCGGGAATTTCTTTCAGCGGCAATTCCGACTGTCCGCGGTTCGGTGAAGTCGCTTCCTTGTAGCCCTTGATGAATTGGCAGGCCAGCCAGCGAAAAACGTAGTCGGTAATGCTGGTCGCGTTGCGAATATCCGGATTCTTGGTGAAGCCGCTCGGCTCAAACCGTTGATAGGCAAACTTTTTCACCAAACTTTCCAGCGGCACGCCGTACTGGAGCGCAATCGAGGTCAATGTTCCCACCGTGTCCATTAATCCGCCGATCGTGCTGCCCTCCTTCGACATGGTGATGAACAGTTCGCCCGGCTGTCCGTCCTCGTACAAACCGACGGTGATGTAACCTTCATGTCCTGCGATCTCGAACCGATGGGTCAACGACATTCGCGTGTCGGGCATGCGATGCCGCAACGGTTTGTCGACCTTGCCGCGCATCTCCGATAATTCGGCTTCCAGCTCGAGAATTCGTTTCTGGAAATCTTCGCGATCAAATGTGATGTCGAGCGCAACGTCGACGTCTTCCGTCGTCCCGCCCATGTCGCGAGTCTTCCGTGTATTCAACGGAGCGGACCGCTTCGATCCTTCGCGATAAATCGCAATCGATTTCAGACCGAGGCGCCATCCTTCGACGTAACTGTTCATGATGTCGTCAACCGTCGCCGCTTCCGGCAGGTTCACGGTTTTTGAAATCGCTCCGCTGAGGAAGGGTTGCGCTGCTGCCATCATTTTCAGATGTGCCCTGTAATGAAGCGAGCGTTCGCCTTTGAACGGCTTGAACGCACAATCGAAGATCGGCAGGTGCGCCGGCTTCAATCCGGATCTTGTTCGTGGCACGGACATCTTGTCCGTGTTTAGATCAGACATCGGCGGGATGCCGATGCCACCATCGTCGATCACGTCCTCGATTGTGTCGAACGCGTCGATGTGCGCGATGATTTGGTCCACTTCTTCCGAATTGTAACCGAGTTTTTCCAGGGCCGGTTTCACCGTCTGGTTGACGATTTTCAACATGCCGCCGCCGGCCAGGAGTTTGTATTTCACCAGGGCGATGTCCGGCTCGATTCCGGTCGTGTCGCAATCCATCAAAAAACTGATCGTGCCGGTCGGCGCAAGCACCGTTACCTGGGCGTTGCGATAACCATGACGTTTGCCTAACTCAGCTGCCCGTTTCCAGGTTTTGGCCGCTTCCTTCTTTAAATAAGCGAACTCATTCACGTCGGGAATTTCATTCACCGCGCAGCGATGGAGGTCGATCACTTCAAGCATTGATGCGACGTTGCTCTTTGCCACCGGTTTCGGCACACCGCTGCAATGCGAATCCTTGTAACCGGGGAACGGTCCCAGCCCCTGCGCCATCCGGGCACTTTGCTCGTAAGCTTCCCCGGTCATGATCGCAGTTACGGCGCCGCAGAGCGCCCGGCCTTCCACGCTGTTGTAACCGTAGCCGTAGCTCATGACCAATGAGCCGAGATTTGCGTAACCGAGTCCGAGCGTCCGGAAGATATGCGAATTCTCCGCAATTTCTTTGATCGGATAACTGGCATTATCGACCACGATTTCCTGGGCGGTGATGAAGATGCGCACCGCGGCCTTGAATCGTTCGACGTCGAATTCGCCGTCGGCGGTCTTGAATTTCAGCAGGTTTAACGAAGCGAGATTGCAGGCGGTGTTATCGAGAAAGAGATATTCGCTGCACGGATTGGTGGAATTCTGCCGGCCAGTCCCTTTGCAGGTGTGCCACTTGTGTATGGTGGTGTCGAATTGCATTCCGGGATCGCCGCAGATGTGAGTGCCCTCGCAAATTTTGCGCAGCAGCGCCTTTGCGGCTTTGCGTTCGCACGGTTGATCGTCCGTCACCCGGCGCGTCCACCATTCCTTATCGGCAAGGGCGGCTTCCATGAATTCGTCGCTCACCCGCACGCTGAGGTTTTCGTTCTGATACATGACCGACCCGTAGGCGTCCCCGTTGTAGCTGCCGTCGTAACCCTGCTCAATCAATGCCCAGGCTTTCTTTTCTTCCTTTTGCTTCGCGTCGATGAATTCCTCGATGTCGGGATGCCAATCCTTCAACGTATTCATCTTTGCCGCCCGCCGGGTTTTGCCACCGCTCTTCACCACGTTGGCGACCTGATCGTAAACTTTTAGAAACGAAAGCGGGCCGCTCGGTTTCCCGCCACCACTTAATTTTTCCTTTGTCGATCTTAAGGTTGAAAGGTCGGTGCCGGTGCCGCTTCCGTACTTGAACAACATGGCTTCGCTGGTGGCGAGGCGCATGATGTCCTCCATCGTATCTTTGACATCCTGAATGAAACAGGCGCTGCCCTGTGGATATTCATATTGAGTCGGAGCACGTTCGGCTTTTCCAGTCGCGCGATTGTAGAAAAAATTCCCCTCGCCCGCGCCTTTGCCAATGCCGTACTCATGATATAAACCGACGTTGAACCAGACCGGCGAATTAAACGCCCCGTGTTGATTCAAACAAAGCCAGGTCAACTCATCGTAAAAAATGTCCGCCGCTTCCGCGTCCGCAAAGTAACCGTCTGCCATTCCCCAATCCGCAAGCGTCCGCGTCACTCGATGAATCAATTGCCGGACGGAGCTTTCCCGTCCGCCTTTGTGCGGGTCGGTTCCGTGGGCGATGTCGCCGTAAAAATATTTTGAGACGGCGATCTTCGTGGCCAGGGCGCTCCAGCTTTTTGGCACTTCCACGTTTTCCTGTTTGAAGATGATCTGGCCGCTGTCGTCAGTGATTTCAGCAGTGCGATGTTCCCACTCCACCTGGTCAAACGGTTTCACCGCCGCGTCACTGAACACGCGCTCGAAACGCAAACCGTTGCCCGACTTTTTCGTCGATCGATTCCGATGACGATCCGTCTTGCGCGGTTTGTTTAGAGCTGAGGGCGGAATTCCAGGTTTGAGTTGGATCATGGCGGAGGTCCTTTTTCTGTGAATTGGCGGTGAATTCCGGCGAACAGCGAGGCTAATAACCTGTTAACTCCGGCGAACAACAAGGAATAGCGTTAGCGGCGCGGCGGATACACAATATGCGGTGCAAAACGGCCCAAAATCAAGCTCTTAATTATTACATTTTCATTCACCGAGCTGATTTTCGAGCAGATCAGGAGTAAATATACGGGCAGGCCAAGAAACGACCGGAAGGGGTGGGATTCGAACCCACGGTGGGTTGCCCCACGCTCGATTTCGAGTCGAGTGCCTTAAACCGGACTCAGCCACCCTTCCTTTTACGACGCAGAAAACGTCGAACGCCGAACTTCGAACATCCAACGTCGAATGCAACCGTGTCCGAAGTTCGGTGTTCGGTGTTTGGGCAGGAATGCCCGCGTCAGACTTTCTTGACTAGAGCCTCCCGCCGAAATAAACCTCGCGTTGAACAAAGTTGGCAGCGGCATCGTCAATGCTCAGGAAGGGAAGGCGCGATGATTAGAGCGAATTGTCGGGCATGTTTCACCGCCGCCGATTTCGATTTCATCGTTCGCACTCTTGCTCCCTCCCGCGCCGATCGCGTTTCCCTGGTCGATCTCTTGAGTGATTCCGAAACGCGCGACTCAGTCCTCGATCATCCGCTTCTGGTCGAAACGATTCTTTCCAACGCCGGACATTTGCGCATCTCATCGCAATTTTATTTCTATGTTCTGGCCCGGCATGTTTTGCAGCAAGCCGGCATTGGCGACCGCAAGCTCTCCGATTATATCGGTTCGTTGCTGGAAACTTTTTCGCGGGCCAATCACTTGCCAGCCGCCGACGCGGACCACCCCGGCGCGCAGCAATACATTTCCGACATGCTGATCGCTCTTAGCCGCGCGACTCCGGAGCAAACCTTCTTACTTCGGGCTCACGTCGGAAATTATTCCCTCTTTATCACCGGAATTTTTCACGAGAACACTCAGCGCCGGAGCTTGCGGGGCGCGCCTGACATTGATTTCTATGAGCAAGTTGGACGGACCAATTACCAGCTGGTCGCGTCGCATGAAACCGCCCGTCGCTGCGAACTGACTGACGTCTTTACCGGTCTGGCGAACCGTTTTCACGATGTCCGCCTGGCCCTGAACGATCTTTCGGATCGCCTGCTTCATTTGGATGAAGATAGCAATGTGGCACACCTGTTGTGAGGCAGGGACGTCGCGCTGCGATGTCCTTAACCGGCGCACCGCGCCGACCCTGCCATGAACGAAACTCTCTTCAGCCAAGTCCAGAGATTATTCG
>JAICWQ010000026.1 GCA_025934755.1 Chthoniobacterales bacterium
CGCCACGGGAAAGAAGTTTTTCGCGGAAGAGATCGCCGTTTTTGCGAGTGAGTCCGCCATGTTCCTTGAAATATTCGACGGTGTCGGCGTCGAGCACTTCGCTCCATATATAAGAGTAGTATCCGGCGGAATAACCCCCGGCGAAGGCATGCGAAAAATAAAAACTCCGATAACGCGGCGGCACCGGGGGATAATTCACGCCGGCCTTTTGCAATGCCTGCTTCTCAAACGCAATCGCGTCGGTTGGAATCTGCGACGGATCGAGCTGGTGCCATGCCTGATCGAGCAAGGAGGCCGCCAGGTACTCGGTGGTTTTGTAGCCTTGGTTGAATTTCTCGGACGCCGTCACTTTATCGAGCAACTCCTGCGGGATCGGTTCGCCGGTCTTGTAATGTTTCGCGTAATTTTTCAGGACTTCCGGCCAGGTCGCCCACATTTCGTTCACCTGCGACGGATACTCGACGAAGTCGCGTGGCACGCTGGTCCCGCCGAAGCGCGGATATTTCACGTTGGAAAACATTCCATGAAGAGCGTGACCGAATTCGTGGAAGGCGGTGCGGACTTCATCGTGGGTGAGCAAGGTTGGTTCGCCGGCCGGCGGCTTGGGAATGTTGAGATGATTGGCAACGACCGGTTTGGTGCCGAGCAAAGAGTTTTGCGAGACGTAGGAGTTCATCCACGCCCCGCCGCGTTTTGAAGGACGCGCATAATAATCGCCAATGAAAATCGCGAGCTGTTTGCCGTCGCGATCGAACACGTCAAACACGCGAACGTCGGGTTGATAGACCGGCAGATCGTGGCGTTCCTTGAAGGTGAGACCGTATTCCTTGTTCGCGGCGTAGAAAACGCCATCGAGGATGACGTGGTTCAGCTCGTAGTAAGGCCGTAACTGCGATTCATCGAAATCGTATTTCGCTTTGCGGACTTTCTCCGAATAAAAATCCCAATCGGCCGCGCCGATTTGAAATCCGCCGTTCTCCTGATCGACAATTTTTTGTTGCTCAGCGGCTTCGGCTTTGGCATTGGCCACGGCCGGAGGAGCAAGATCGGCAAGCATCTTGTTGACGGTCGGAACATTGTGAGCCGTCTGATCTTCGAGTTGATAGGTCGCCCAGTTCGCATAGCCAAGGAGCTTCGCTTTTTCGGCGCGCAATTGCGCGATGCGCAAAACGATCTTTTGGGTATCGAATTCACCGCCGTGGCTGTTCCGGGCCAGCGAAGTATCCATGATTCGCTGACGCAACGGACGATTCTGCAAGGAGCCGAGCAAAGGCTGGCCGGTGGTGTTCTGCATTTGAATCACGAACTTGCCGTCTTTGTGCTCCGCTTTGGCAGCGTTAGTCACGGTGGCCATCTGGCTGTCAGTTAATCCGGCAAGATCTTCTCTTTTGTCGACCACGATCGACGAAGCGTTTTTTTCCTTGAGGACGTTTTGCGCGAAATCAGTCTGCAACGTCGCAAGCTCGGCGTTGATTTTCTTCAACTTCGCCTTGTCCGGATCGGAGAGTTTCGCGCCGGCGCGGACGAAATCTTTGTAGTAGCGCTCGAGGAGATACTCTGATTCAGGATCGAGACCGAGTTTGTCGCGGTCGTCGTAGAGCTGCTGCACCCGGGCGAATAATTTGCCGTTGAGATGAATCGCGTCATGGTGGGCGGAGAGTTTTGGCGCCATTTCCTTATCGATCTTTTGCAAGTCGGGATTGGTGTTGCAGGCGTTGAGGTTCTCGAAGATGCGATCGGCCCGATCCAGAAGGCGACCGGTTTTTTCGAGAGCAACGATGGTGTTGTCGAAAGTTGGCTTCGCCGAGCTGTTGGCGATCGGTTCGATCTCCTTCAATTGTCCCCGCATACCGGCTTCGATGGCCGGTTTGAAATCCTCGTTCTTAATTTTGTCGAACGGCGGATAATGAAACGGAAGCGCGCTTTCCTTGAGAAGCGGATTATCTGGTGAGGTGGCGGCGGACACGGCGGTGATTTGAAAAGTTGTTACCAATGCTGCAACGGTGATCAAGTAAACGGTTCGCATAAGGGACGAAAGGTAATTGCCAATTGCCAATTTCCAATTTTCAATTGAAAGGCGAGATTTGGATATGTCCTTTTTACGTTCCGGCGCAAGCCTGCTGTTGATTCTGGGCGGGGTCGTTCTTGCCGCTGCCACTGCGCAGGAGACGACCCGGCCCGACGCCGGGTTCGACGCCAAAGCAGCGGAACGTTTCGCCAAACTCGCGCTGGCCTGCGTTCACAAGGAATATCCAAACAAGATCGCGCACGTGTTGAACAGCGATGCCGATGTCGCCCCGCCGCGAAAACTGACCCCGGCGTTTTGTGGTTGCTATGATTGGCATTCGTCGGTGCACGGGCACTGGTTGCTGGTGAGATTGCTCCGGACTTTTCCGGAGGCGCCATTTGCGAAGGACGCGCGGGCCGCATTGAAACAAAGTCTGACCGCGGAAAACCTGAAGCAGGAGGCCTCTTATATTAAGGGGGAAGGCCGGTCCAGCTTCGAGCGGCCATACGGCCTGTCCTGGCTGCTGCAACTTTGCGCCGAGCTGCGCGAATGGGATGATCCCGATGCGAAGGAATGGTCGGCCAATCTGAAGCCGCTGGAAGACGTCGCGGTGGAGAGATTGACGAAGTGGCTGCCTAAACTTGCCAATCCGGTGCGGATCGGCGAGCACGACCAGACCGCCTTCGGACTCGGATTGATGTTTGATTACGCCCGCACTGCGAACAATGAGACGTTTACTAAACTCGTCCGCGATTCGGCCAAGAAGTTTTTTCTCGCCGACAAGAATTGCCCGCTCAATTACGAACCGTCGGGTGAGGATTTTCTTTCGCCCTGTTTGGGTGAAGCCGATGTGATGCGGCGGGTGCTTCCACAGAAAGAGTTCGCGAATTGGCTGAAGACCTTCATGCCGCAGATTCCGGTGGGCCGGGAAGAAAGCGAAAATGCCGATTGGTTGAAAGTCGCGATATCGCCGGACCCGAGTGATCCGAAACTGGCCCATCTCGACGGATTGAATTTGAGCCGGGCATGGATGCTGGAAGGGATTGTTTCGGGGTTGCCCGAGGACGATCCTCGCCGAGTAGCGTTGGAGGCCGCCGCGGACGCGCACCGTCGGGCCGGACTTGCCGCGGTGACGGGAGAACATTATGAAGGCGGACACTGGCTTGGAAGTTTTGCGGTTTATTTGACGACCCGGCGTGGAATTCCCGATCCCGGTCCGGCGCCTTCGGTCTCACCGCAAGAACAAGAATAAGGTCACGATGAACTTGGCCGGGTTTGCTAATTGGAAATTCGAAATTTAAAATTGGCAATCCTCGCGCCAGGGTGGCGAAATTGGCAGACGCGCCAGACTTAGGATCTGGTGGAGCAATCCTTAGGGGTTCGAGTCCCCTCCCTGGCACATCAGAGGTTGAGAGGTTGAGTCGTTGAGTCGTTGAGCGGTTGAGATGATTCGCAGTTACTGCGGCTGGGAGACAATCCGAATATACGGCTTCGGTTCTTTCCAACCCTGCGGGTAACGCTTCTTCGCTTCCTCGTTTGAAACTGAACCGGCGATGATTACCTCGTCGCCGGGCTTCCAATTAACCGGTGTCGCGACCTGGTGCTTGGCGGTCAACTGCAACGAATCGATCACCCTCAGGACTTCGTCGAAGTTCCGGCCGGTGGTCATCGGATAAATCAGGATCAGTTTTATTTTCTTGTCCGGTCCAACGACGTAAACGTTGCGGACCGTTGCATTGTCGCCGGGTGTCCGTTTTTTCGCGTCACCTGCGACATCAGCCGGCAACATGCCGTAAAGTTTTGCCACGTTGAAGTCGGCATCACCGATGATCGGGTAATTCGGGGCGTGGCCCTGGGTTTCTTCAATGTCCTTGGCCCAGCCTTTGTGATCGCCGGTTGAATCCACAGACAGGCCCATGATTTTGACATTCCGGCGATCGAACTCGGGCTTGATTCGGGCCATGTAGCCGAGTTCGGTCGTGCAGACCGGAGTGAAATCTTTTGGATGTGAAAAGAGAACGGCCCACGAGTTGCCGATCCAATCGTGGAATTTGATCCGGCCTTCGCTTGTTTCCGCTTCGAAATCAGGTGCTGTCTCGCCGATTTTCATAAGTGACTCCTGTTGTTGTTGGGGAGGAAATCCTTCCTCCAGGGAGATTGAAAGTCACGATCGAAGTCGCCATTCCCGTCATTTTCTTTTCCGGCGAAAATCGATTGATTCGGCGGCATCGCGTCGGGACCAAAAATCCATTTGATGTCCGATGGCACCGACGGGCGTCAATATATTGTGAACTTAACCGGGGCGACGAATGCCCAGAACGTTACCGTGACTTTGAACAGGGCCACTGGTGTCGCCGGAAATATCAGCGCCTCGGTTTCGGCGACGATGGGCGTTCTATTAGGGGATACAACCGGGAATCGCGCCGTGAATGCATCGGACATCGCGCAAACCCAGTCCCAGTCCGGTCACCCGGTCACTTCAGCAACTTTCGCGAGGACGTAACGTTGAACGGGCAGATCGACAGCTCCGATATTGGCTCTGGTGCAGTCGCAATCGGGAACAGCGCTCCCGGCGACTACGGTTAGCGTTTCTGGAAAACGCCGTGCTCGCGAAAAGCCGCCGATGCGGTCGAAATGACAGAGACTCAGGGCCTGATTTACCGTCAAATAATCCGCCACTTCCGCTCGCCGGTGCGTCGATTCTTTTCCCAAAGGCGCAACCCGCCTAGAAAGGCGTTCTCGTTCTTGCCGCGCTCGACTCCGTGAGGCAGGCGGTTGAAACGATGCACGTTGCCGCCGCCGAGCACGACGTAATCGGCGATGAACGCTCTCTTCAACTGACGGACTGCAAAAATCACTTCGCGCTTCCAGGGTTTAAGTCCGAGCCGTTTGATTCCCGGTATCCCGAGAAAATTTTCAATGATGTCGCGGCGGCGATAGGGGAGATCACCCAGCTCGAGTGGAAACAACAAATTCTCGAGCAACAAGGCCGAGCCGAGACCAGTCCCGAGGCCGAGAAACAACATTCGTCCGCCGTGATAACTTCCAAGGGCCTGCATCGCCGCATCGTTGATTACCTGGACGGGTTTGCCTAACGACTTTCGAAAATTGAAATCGAGCCAGCCTTTCCCGAGGTGTTTTGGGTTCCGAATGATTCTACCGTCCAGAATCGGCGCTGGAAAACCAATCGAAATATTGTCGAATTTCCAGTCAGGCGTGGTGTGTTTGAGTTGTTTTACAAAATCCTTCGGTCTCATCCGCGGCCCGGAATCGAACGTGCGATGCTTGCTCCGTTGCATCATCAGTTTCACGCGGGTGCCGCCGATATCGACGACGAGAGTTTTTTTCATCGCACCCCACAATCCCTGCGCGACGAGTTACTCGCCGAGCCCAATGGCGTGACCAAGCTTCTGGAAGATACCTTTTTTCTCCTGTCCGCCTGCCGGACTGGGCGACCAGCATTCAACAATTTCCAAGGCAAGAAATCGGAAGAGGGTCACGCTCGCAAATTTCAAGTCGAGCCGCAGGTTCTTGGCGATCTGCTGGACCGACCGGACACCATTGAATTGGGAAGCGAATTGGGCTTCGGCGACGGTCAGGCGAAGATTTTGAATCCGTTCAAATCCATCGCGGGTGTAAGCGGGAATGGAAGTCGGTTCGTAATAAGCACGATTGCCGAGCTGGGGGAATTGGACGAAACGCAGGGTGGCAAGCAGCCATTGATCGACATCCGAATCGCCTGACAGAGCGGTGGCGAAGGGCGGCAGGTTTCCTTGCTCAAACGAGAACCGGACAAACGGCGCGCTCCAAAGCTGGGCGAAAAGTTTCTGGCCGTGGTGTTGCACGAGCTGGCTCGCGGGTTCCTGCGAAATCAAATTCTCCTGCATCAGGGAGATGAAAGGCGGGCACCCGGTTTCCTGTTGCTGCGCTCGAGCAGCGGCAATCCGGTCGGGATCCACGTGACTCAATGTCACAGGAGCTTCCGGCGAGTACAAATCCGGATCCCGGGAGGTCGCAAATAGAATCTGTCCATTTTGGACAAGGAGTTCGACTGGTGACTTGTCCCAAAAAAGGTGCAAGGTGCCGGTCAATTTTTGGGTCGCAATAATTTGAAGCGCTTGATTTAGCGAAAGGAACCGGGTGTCGCCGCAAAAAAGCATGCCGCTGGTGACCGATTCGTCGGGACCCTGAACTTGTTCGGCGGCGGGTTCGAACATTGCCGGCGCTTCGGTCTCGGTCGTCTGCGGCGCGGTCCACCATGGAGTTTCCGGCGCCGGCGAAACTTCTGAACCGACCTCGACCGCTTCTTGGTAGGCCGGTTGCGGTTCCACCGGAAAATCCGCCTCAGCCGATTGGGCAGGTTCTGGGGCCGGCTGTGGTGGATGTGACTCGGGCTCGTCCGGTTGTCGCGGCATATGGGTCTCTACAGTTTTAACAAGCAAATCTGAAGTAAACGGTTTATTCAAGAACCCAATCACATTTGAGTTCTGGCCCTGGCTCGCCTGGAGTTCGGCGCCGTAGCCTGACATATATACAACCGGAATGGCGGCAGTGCCCGGATTTTCTAGCAAACGCCGACAAACTTCATCCCCCTTCATGTCGGGCAGAATGAAATCCAAAAGGATCAGGTCAGGCTGATCCGTTTCCGCGGCCCCGACCGCTTCTTCACCGGTCGACGCAGAGGACACCTCATAACCGGCATCGAGCAAAACGTCTTTTACGAAACTGAGCAGCATCAAGCTGTCGTCCACGATCAGTAATTTCGCCGCCGCAGACTTCGCGCGATCTGTCGTCACGGCCGGCATTTCGTCCACCTGCCGGACCGCTTCCATCAGCAGATGTTGCCAGTCCATGTCGATAGTGCGTGGACCAGGTCCCGCGCCGGTCACTTCGGAAACGGTCCCGCCTTTCCAGCGGACGATTTCGTTGAATGCGGCCATTCCTTGACGACCCGGCGCAGTAGCGTGCCGGACCTGACCGTTCTCAAAAAACACGCGGGCTTTTTCGCCGTCCGGTCCGGTAAACTCCACCACCGAGGTGGCCCCGCTCATGCATTTAAGCTGGATAATGTCGGTAAACTGGAGATCGCGCAGGGTGCCCTCAAATTTTTCGCTCGCGGCAGCTTGCGGGCGCAACAAACGCTCGACCAGGTCGACAAAATCCCATTGAGCCAGCGGTTTCTCGAGGAAATGAATCGCGCCAAGACCTGAAACGCGTTCGCGCTGTTCCGGCAAGTGCGCGCCGGTCAAAATTATTGCCCGCGCGTTCGGATGACTGGTGCGCAGGTCATAAAGAAAGTCCTGTCCCAGATCGGGGGTGGCGTCGACATCGAGAATGAACAAGTCGGGCTTGACTCCGAGAACAATTTTCTGGGCTTCCTCCAGACTATGAGTCAGCTCAACCAGCGCCTCGGGCGCCGCTTCTTGCAATGCCGCCATAATCGCGGCAGCCAATTGCTCGTCGGGTTCCAATGCCAGGATCCGGGTCGTTTGCTTGGATTTCCTCTGTTTCATTGATCTTCCAATCGAAGAGCGCTGCTGTTCTGTCCGTAGCAATTGCCTGCTTCTCGCTAATTGACAACGGGTTTTTACGGTAGGGACGCCGCGCTGAAATGCCAGTCCGCTCGGACCACCCGCGGACAACGCAGCCCGAATGTCCCTACCCGAACCGCTTCGCCAACTCGCGGCGGCTGATCTTTCCCCGCTCGTTGGTCGGGATCAGTTCGACGACGAAAATCCGTTTCGGCACCTGCCACGCGCTGAGTTTTTCTCGACAAGCTTCGACCAGGGTGGCTTCGCGAAGGTCTTCATCTCCCACCACGCAGGCGGCGATTTCTTCATTGCGCAATCCTGCCGGCGCAGCCCGTCCAAACGCAACCGCCTGACGCACGCCGCGAGACCGAAGCAGCACTTCTTCAATCTCGAGCGGATTGACTTTTTTTCCGGCGACATTGATCAGGTCCGAAACCCGCCCGACGATTTTGAATCCGTCCCCCTGCGGGGCAAGCAGATCATCCGGAATAAACACTCCATTGCTTAATTTCTCGCTCTCCACTTCCGGGAAATAACCGTCACCGGCAGCGGCGCTCCGGACCCGGGCCTGGCTGCCATCGGCTGATGGGTCGATCAATTCGAGTTCGACCCCGTTCATTGGCCGGCCCACATAACCCTCGATCTCAGTGCTGTTTTCGCTGTCGTAACAAATGCCCCCGCATTCCGATGCCCCGTAAAACGAATGAACGGGCAATCCAAACCGGCTGCGAAATTTTTTCGCAACGACCAATGGCAGCGGCGCGCCGGCCGAAATGCAAAGTCGAAGCTTCGGCAACGCCGGCGCATTTTCCATTTCGCAAAACGCCTGATAAAAAACCGGCGTGCCGGGAAAGACGGACGCTTTTGTGCGAGCCAGATCGTCCAGGACGGCGCGCGGAGTGCGATCCTGGCTCATCACCAATGGCACACCGCGGGCGATCAAAGGCATTAGCAAATTACTGAATCCGTAAGAGTGCGAAACCGGGATGACCCCGAAATTAAGATCGGAATCGGAAATTCCTTTCGTGTCGCAAATCTGCTCGCAGTCAGCGAGAAGCTGTTCGCTGCGGAAGCGAATCGCGCGTGGCGCAGCCGTTGTTCCTGAAGTGAGCTTGAGAAGTGAAGGCCGGTTGTTGCCCCAATTCGTTGGAGCCGGCGCCGGAATTATTTCGGTTCTACGGATGTGCCCATTCGCAGTTACAACGCCAACGGCGTTGCAAATTTTGATTGCCGCCTCGCCCTGCTGCTGGCTGATCGATTTTTCAAGCGGAAGGACGACGATGCTGCGTCGTAGACACGCGATCAGGATTGACGGCCAATCTTGGTGGTTCCCGATTTGGACCGCGAGCACGCTGCCGGCTTGAAGACCGGCGATCTTCGACTCGAAGTCGCCGGCGCCGTCTTCGATTTGCCTGTAAGCCAGGACGACTTCGCCTGCGGTATTGAAAATAGCAGGCGAATCCCGTTTTTGGGCCAGAATTTCCGCCCATTTTTTGAGCAATGGATCGTTTGGTTTCATCGCTTGCGTAAAGTGCCTGGGCGGTTACATTCGGCGCTCATTTGGCACATGAAAGCAGACATTCATCCAGAATATCACGAGACCGACATGGTGTGCGCGTGTGGAGCGGTTTATAAGACCCGCTCGACCCGGCGCGACATTAGAATCGGTATCTGCGCTGCTTGTCATCCGTTTTTTACCGGCGAACAAAAATTCGTGGATACGGCCGGTCGCGTGGAAAAATTCGCCAAGCGTTACGGCAGCACCAAAGCCGCCCGGACGGGCAAAAAAGGTTAGGTAGCGTTTGTAGCGGCTGTCTACGACTGCCGCATTTCGGCGCTCATCGAGCGCCGCTCCAATGGACTTTGAGCCTCTCATTCAACGCAAACGCGAACGGTTCGAGCAACTCGAAGGCGATATTTCCGATCCCAGGCTATTCGATAATCGCAGGCGCGCCGGCGAGATCATGCGCGAGCACGCAAGCGTCAAGGATTTGCTGGCAAAGTGGGACGAACTGGAAACGGTGCGGAAACAGCTCGATGACAACCGCGAGCTGGCCAGTTCGCGCGATGTCGAGATTGCGGCCATGGCCGACGATGAGATCCCGGCTCTGGAAAAGCGGGTCGCTCATCTGGAGCGCGACTTGCAGATCGGTCTGTTGCCGCCGGACGAAAACGCGGACCGCGACGCCATTGTCGAAATTCGCGCCGGGACCGGCGGCAGCGAGGCGGCCATTTTTGCGGCAGATCTATATAGAATGTACCACCGTTATGCCGAATCGGCCGGGCTGAAGTCGGAAGACCTCGAATCAAGCGCCTCCGAGATGGGCGGGTTGAAGGAAGTAATCTTTAAAGTTTCGGGCGAGGCAGTGTTCCGGAAGCTTCGTTACGAGAGCGGCGTCCACCGGGTGCAACGGGTGCCCGCAACCGAGGCCCAGGGAAGGATTCACACCTCCACTGCGACGGTGGCAGTGTTGCCGGAAGCGGAAGATGTCGATATCGAATTGAAGCCGGAAGATTTGCGCATTGAAGTTTCGCGAGCGGGCGGGCCAGGCGGCCAGGGAGTCAACACCACCGATTCAGCGGTTCAGGTTTTGCACATTCCCACCGGAACCATCGTGCGCTGCCAGGACGGCCGCAGCCAATTGAAGAACAAAGAGAAAGCGCTCTCGATTTTACGGGCGCGATTGCTCGAGCGAAAACAGCGCGAGGAGCAGGAGAAATACAGCGCTCAGCGCCGCGGCCAGATCGGCACCGGCGGTCGCGAAGAAAAAATCCGCACCTATAACTTTCCCCAGAATCGCCTCACCGACCATCGGATCGGGTTGACTCTTTATAATCTGGATCGCGTGATTGATGGGGATCTCGAGGAAATGATCAAGGCCCTGCAAGCGGCGGACGTGGCGGAACGGTTAAAGGAATCATCGGTTTCGTGAACCAACTGCAGATAGGTGGAGGCGGTTCACCGAACCGCCCGCGGGCGATTGGGTCAATCGCCCCTGCTTGAGGTCAGTTCGCTTGATATGACCGACACGAAGACTGTGCTCCAAGTCTTGCAATCAACCACGGCTTACTTTGAAAAGCACCAGATCGAAAGCCCGCGCTTGAACGCGGAACATTTACTTGCCCATGTCTTGGGAAAAACCCGAATGGATCTTTATTTAGAGTTCGAGCGACCTCTTTCCGAAGCGGAGCTGATCCCGCTCCGGGACCTGGTAAAACGCCGCGGCCAGGGCGAGCCGCTCCAGCATTTGCTCGGCACGGTGGAGTTCTGCGGGCAGACGTTCTTGATCGACAATCGGGCGTTGGTGCCGAGGCCGGAAACCGAGCAACTCGTCGAGGTGATTGCCAATTGCCAATTTCCCATTGCCAATTGCCGGATGCTCGATGTCGGAACTGGGAGCGGTGTCATTGCTCTCAGTCTGGCGAGGAAATTCCCAGACGCGACGGTCGTGGCGGTGGATATTTCGGACGACGCGCTGGCTCTCGCCCGGGAAAATGGAGCGCGACTTGGGCTTAATGACCGGGTGCAATTTCAAAAAAGCGACCTGCTCGAGAATCTCGATGAAAGATTCGATCTGATCGTTGCGAATCTTCCCTACGTTTCCATGCAAGACCGGAATATTCTCGCGCGCGAAGTGCTGCATGATCCGGACGTGGCGCTTTTTGCCGGTCCGGCCGGAGATGAATTGGTTCGTCGCCTGATCGACCAGGCGCCCAGGCATCTCAATGCGGGCGGCTTGCTCGCCTTGGAAATTGGGGTCAATCAAAGTGAAGGATTAACCGAATTTTTGCGTCAAAAGAATTATCACGACATCCAGTCGAAAAAGGATTATTCAGGTGTCACACGTTTCCTCTTAGCCAGCTATGGATAAAATCCGTATTCACGGTGGGCGGGCGCTGAGCGGTTCGATCAAGGTCAGCGGGTCGAAGAATTCTGCCTTGCCGATTCTAGCCGCTACCTTGCTCACGAAGGACCCTTGCACGATTCGGCGCGTCCCGGATTTGAGCGACACGAATTACATGCTCCAAATCCTGAAGCATCTCGGCGCGGAAGTGGAACGCGCCAGCGGCACGGTGACGATCGCGGCTGCAAAAATTGATTCAATTGCTCCATACGATGTGGTGCGCAGAATGCGCGCGTCGGTTTGCGTGCTCGGCCCGTTGCTCGGCCGGTGCAAGGAAGCGACGGTTTCGATGCCCGGCGGCTGCGTCATTGGAGATCGCCCGATTGATTTGCACCTGAAGGGTTTCGAAGCGCTGGGGGCGGCGGTGCGGGTGGAGGGCGGCAACATCAAAATTTTCGCGCCCAAGCTGAAAGGCGCGGTCATCGATTTGAAAGGGAAGTTTGGCCCGACCGTTCTGGGAACCGACAATGTGATAATGGCGGCGGCGCTGGCTGACGGAACGACTGTGATCGATGATGCGGCCCAGGAGCCTGAAGTCGTCGACCTGGCAAATTTCCTGAACAAGATGGGCGCAAAGATTGAAGGCGCAGGCACCCGGCGAATTATCATCGAAGGGGTGAAAGAATTGCATGGGACCGAACACGATATCATCCCGGACCGGATTGAAGCCGGAACGTTTCTGGTGGCCGGCGCGATTTGCGGCAAGGGCGTGACAATCAAGCGCGCGGAGCCGTCTCATTTGACCGCGGTGATCGACGCGCTTCAGAATTGCGGATATCGGATCGCGGTGGAGGACAAATCAGTATCAGTCTCCCCGAACGGCGCGGCCAAGCCGTTGAACATTGCGACTGAATGTTATCCCGGTTTCCCAACGGACATGCAGGCGCAAATGTGCGCCCTGCTTTCCACTACCCGCGGCTCGAGTTCGATTACCGAAAACATTTTCCCGCAACGCTACATGCACGTCGCGGAGATGAAGCGAATGGGCGCGCACATGGAATTGGAAGGTGCGACCGCGCGGATCGAGGGTGTTGATCAACTTCTGGGCGCGCCGGTGATGGCGAGTGATTTGCGGGCGTCGGCCGCCCTGGTGCTTGCCGGATTAAAGGCCGAAGGAATTACCGAAGTCAGTCGGGTTTATCATATTGATCGCGGTTACGAGCATCTCGATGAAAAACTGAGCGAGCTCGGGGCCGAGATTGAGCGGGTAAAAGCCTAAGACATGAACGAAACTGAACCTGCTTCTCCACCGCCGCCCGTTCCGGCTTCATCCACCTCGTCCGAAATCAGAAATTGGTGCGTGCTTTGTCACGCCAGTGCTTTGCTCGGATTGTTTCTCCATTTTTTTGGACATTTGCTCGGTCCGCTGATCGTCTGGCTGATGAAGCGAGATGCGTCTGCTGAGATCGACGCCAACGGAAAAGAATCGCTGAACTTTCAGCTCTCCATGCTGATCTACGATGTGGTTGCCGGGATCCTTTGTTTCGTCTTGATCGGAATTCCAATTCTGATCGCGCTTTGGATCCTGAACACCGTCCTGGTGATCATTGCGTCAGTTAAGACGGGAGAAGGCAAGTTCTACCGTTATCCGCTCACGATCCGGTTTCTGAGCTAGGTAGCGGCAACAATCGACCTCAATCGGTCCGGGCCGGGCTGGCCTTTTGGCGGTTCGGTGAACCACCGCTACCAAGTAATCCTCGCAGCGTTTTCAAGTTCTCGACATCTTCGCGCATCTCTTTGTCCTTCGGCGTCTCAAGGACTTTCGGGATTCTGCGAAACCGCCGATTGCGCATGATGAACCGAAACGCGTCGAGCCCGATCCGTCCCTTGCCAATGTGCTCGTGCCGATCGACTCGCGAGCCGCGCACGGTTTTGGAATCGTTCAGATGGATCGCGGCAAGCCGTTCGAGCCCGATCACACGGTCGAATTCGCGAAATGTTTTCCTGACGCCGGCTTCGCTGCCGATGTTGTAACCGGCCGCGAAAACGTGGGCGGTGTCGAGGCAAACGCAGAGTCGCTCAGGTTCGCGGACGTGCTGGATGATGTAAGCAATTTGTTCGAACCGATGTCCAAGACACGAGCCCTGCCCGGCCGTGGTTTCGAGCGCGATCCGCGTCTTCACTTTTGGAATTTTGCGAAAGACGCGGTCGATGGAGTTGACGATCTTCTCCAAGCCAGCTTCCTCGCCCGCGCCAAGGTGCGCGCCCGGATGCAAAACCAGGAACGGCAGCTCCAGTTGATCCGCTCGGATCAATTCTTCCGAAAGGGCGCGTATTGAATTCGCGTGAAACTGCGGATTCGTGGCCGCAAGATTGATCAAATAATTCGCGTGAGCGAAAATCGCCGACAGCTCACGACGCTGCTGATGTTCGAGAAAGGCGCGGATCTCGTCGCGCGCCAGCGGGGGCGCGAACCATTGCATGTTGTTCTTTACGAACATCTGGATGGCGGCGCAGTTGATTGAACAACCGCGCTCAATCGCGGTGTGCAGACCTCCGGCGATTGACATGTGCGCACCCAATAGAAGTCGTTGTCTCATTTACCAGCGATGCTGAGCCGGAAATTCCAAATTCGAATATCGAATCTCGAAACAAATGCGAATCAACGAAACTTCAAATTCAAAACACCTGCGCCAATTGTTCGTTGGGCCTTTTGAAATTGTTTCGGACTTCGGATTTCGCGTTTCGGATTTAATCCTCGAGCCGGTTCCGAATTACGAAAAGGTCAGGTGATTCTCGACAAATAGTGCGGCAGCATGTCCCGCCAGTAATTCCAGTCGTGGCCGCGCCATTTTCCATCATCGAGCCAATGCTGGATACCTTTGGAATTTAAGATCTCGGAGAGCCGATACGATTCGTGGCGAGTATTGTCCCATTCGCCGGTGCCCAGAATGATGCCCATGTGATTGTATTTCCACGGGTCGGTCACATTCGGGAGATATTGGTAGGGGCTATTAAAGTAAATGTTGTCGTCCTGATAGCCGTTGAAAAAGTCGCTGATGTCGAACGATCCGCTCAACGAAATGAGATGACTGACTGAATCCGGGTGGCGAAAGGCGACGTTGGCCGCGTGATACGCGCCGAGACTCGCGCCGCCGACCGCCACCCGATGGCAACGACATTCTTTTCGCGCGAGATCGAACACCTCGTTCACAATGACTCGCTCGTACGCGTTATGGGTTTTCATCCGGTCGGCCGGATGGATTTCCTTGTTGTAAAAACTGTCCAGATCGATCGCGTCCGGGCAATAAACCGTGACCTTGCCGGCATCGACAAAATCCGCGACGGATCCGACCAGGCCGAAGTCCTTGTTCTGGAAATAACGGCCGAACGAAGTTGGATACAGAATCAACGGCAGGCCGCCGCCGTTTCCGAAGGCAAGCATTTCGAAATCGCGGTTCAGCCAGGGCGTGTACCAACGGATGTAACGTTCGTTCATTTTTCGGATTACCTAGACAGGATTAACACGATTTACACGATTGAATGTTTCCAGATGCGCATCATTCTGCCTAATCCTGCACAATCCTGTCCTTCTTAGTCTGAAGGTTGTCGGGATTAACTCAGACAGGATTAACATGATTTACACGATTCGATGCTTCCAGATCAGCATCATTCTGCTGAATCGTGCCCAATCTTGTAAATCCTCTCTTTTCTGAGTCCGGAACCTTGTAGACAAGATTGCGATTTTCAACGAAGCGTCTCATCTTCCAATGCCGAAACACACTCTCACTGGTAACATCAAACGTCATCGGGCGTTTCCGTCGAAGATTCTTGGAAACCGGCGCGATGTGCTGGTGTATCTGCCACCCGGTTACAACCGCTTTTCCCGCCGGCGTTATCCGGTTTTATATTTGCACGACGGCCAGAACGTTTTCGACGCTGCGACTTCCTTCGCCGGAGTCGAGTGGGGCGTTGATGAAACGGCGCAGCGATTGATTCGACAGAAATTGATCGAGCCGCTCATTATCGTCGCGGTGGCGAACACCGGTGAGCAGCGAATTCATGAATATGCCCCAACGCCGGGCGTCATCGAACCGAAGGCCAGGCCAAAAAAACGCAGCAAAGGTTTGGCCCGCGTCTACGGACAGTTTTTGATTCAGGAATTGAAGCCGTTCATCGATCGAAAATATCGGACCAAGCCGGAAGGTGAATTCACCGGCCTGGGCGGGTCGTCCCTGGGTGGTTTGGCCACGCTGGCGATGGGGATTCTGTTTTCCGAAACGTTTACCCGCTTGATGCTGATGTCGCCGTCCGTTTGGTGGGACGATTACGCGATTCTTCGGCTGGTCGGCATACTTCACGATAAGCCGCCGTCGAGAATCTGGCTCGATACCGGAACGGCTGAGCCGGGCTGGGAGCATACGCGCGAGTTAGCCGAGTGTCTGGTGGACAAAGGATGGAAACTGGATGTCGATCTCAAATATGTTGAAGTTGACGGAGCGGATCATAGCGAAGGGGCGTGGGCGGCGAGAGTCGAGCCGGCATTAAGGTTCTTGTTTCCGCCGTGGTAGCGGCGGTTCACCGAACCGCCATGGCGATTGAGGGCAATCGCCCCTACCTATTGAAAGGCCTTGCCGTAAACTTCGAAGACCCGGGTAAAACCGCCTGCGAATTCCCGGTCCTTCTCGAAACTGAATTCCTGTTTCGCCGGCAACCACTCCAAGTGGCGCGGTCCGTCGGGATGGTTTGGATCGTAAACCAAATAATGATCGCTGCCGTCGGCCGATCGCGGCCGGCTGTGTTTATAAACCAGGACGGAATGATTGATGTGGAGGATTGGGAAATCCGACAGATAGGCGATAAAAAATTCGCCCCGCGCCAGCGTGCGCTCCAATTCGTCGTGGGTGTGCTCCTGATATTTTTTGCTATGCTCATAGAACATTCGCACATTTCCCGGGCGCAAATAGACCACCCAGCCGAGGCCGATGTTCCGTTGCATTAAGTCCGTCTTGTCCTGACTGAGCTGGCGCAAATTGGTGTACCCTGGAATGACGACGCGCTTTTCCGCTGGCAATGGATCATGCCAGGGTTGGCGATGGGTTATATTGCGAACCCGCTTTGTCAGCTCGCGATCGTTGACGGGCGGCGCCTTTGGTTCGAAGCGGGCAAACTTGTAAAACTGATCGACCGTCCGGGTCATCACAAAACAGCGACGAGAGTAATGGTGGCCGAACTGATTCTTATGCGAAACGATGTGGCCGTTCTCATATGTGAACACCGTCCAGTTGGCGAAGCTCAGGGTATCGCGAGTGAAGTTAAAACCATCAGTGGTTGTTCCAGCTTGCGCTGCGAAACAATTTGCAATCGCGATGATTGAAACCGCGCTGAGGCAAACAATCTTTCTTGCCGTCATCCCGAACGAAGTGAGGGATCTCCCATAAGGCCTTTGATCACACAAATTCGACCGAGTGATCCTCACTTGGGATGGGAGATTCCTCGCTTCTCTCGGAATGACACTGACCGATCGACCCGCCTTCGCAAGGCTACGGCGCGGCAGGCAGCTCCGGGTTCGCATCACCAATTATCAACGCCCGGAATTTGTCTTCGATTCGGCGAAATTTCCGAGTCCACGGAATTTCTTGTAGCGCTTCTTGAGAAGTTGATCGGTCGGTGTTTCGAGCAACTTGGCGAGATTCTTTCGGAGGGCGCTGCTGAGGTTGAACGCGGCCGTCTCGTAATCGCGGTGGGCGCCGCCTTCCGGTTCGTCCACAATTTCGTCGACCACTTCGAGTTTCAATAAATCATGCGCGGTAAGTTTCAACGCTTCGGCTGCCTCCGGCGCGTGCTTTCGGTCCCGCCACAAAATCGCCGAGCATGCTTCCGGACTGATCACCGAGTAATACGAATTCTCCAAAATCAAAACCCGGTCCGCCACCCCGATGCCGAGCGCGCCGCCCGATCCGCCCTCGCCAATGACGGCGGCAATAATTGGCACTCGCAGATTCATCATTTCGCGCAGGTTCACCGCAATGGCCTCCGAGATGTGGCGTTCCTCCGAACCGATCCCCGGAAATGCGCCCGGAGTATCGATCAGCGAAATCACCGGCAGGTTGAACTTTTGGGCGAGCCGCATGAGGCGAAGCGCTTTTCGATAACCTTCGGGGTGGGCGCAGCCAAAATTACGCATCACGTTTTCCTTGGTGTTGCGGCCTTTCTGGTGAGTGATCACGACGCAGCGGGTCGCGTCGAGAGTGGCGAGTCCCGCTGGCATTGCTTTGTCATCGGCGAAGCACCGATCGCCGCGGAGCTCAGTCCAGCCGGTGAAACAACGCTCGACGTAATCAAGGGCGAACGGCCGTTGCACGTGGCGCGCGATCTGGACGCGTTGCCACGCGCTCAGATTTCCGTAAATCTCGCGACGGGTGTCGCGCAACTTGGCTTCAATCGCCTTGACCTCGGAATCAAGGTCGACGTCGTGTTCCCGCGAATGCTCCTTCAAATCCTGAAGGCGCCGTTCCAATTCAAAAATCGGCTTCTCGAAATCGAGCGGTTGGAGGTCCATGCGTTAAAGGGTTAAAGGGTTGAAGCGTTGAAGCGAGCCGGCAAGATACCCTCTTTCGCCCGCTTTAACGGTTAAACGCTTCATCGCTTCAACGTTCATCAATCGGTGATCGTGACCGGGGTCTTATTATTCACCAGGCTGCTAAGTTCTTCCACGTCGGCGGCAGTGAGGCCGATCCCTTGCGGGGGAGCAGGCTGGACGACTTGGTGGGCCGAATCTGGGACTGCATAAATGGTGTAGCTTTGGGAGGCGAGGCGGACCCAGCGGGTGCTGCCGATAAACTCCTTGGTGCCGAATCCGACGCGTTTGCCGTCTCGCCAGGCCATCACTTCGGACACCTTGGTCGTGACTTTGGGGGGGGCCTTGGACGGCAATTTTTCCTCTTGAATGTGGTACTGCTTGAAAAACCCGCCGTGGTTGAGCACGACGAGCAGTTTCGGTTTCCGCTGAACCACGATTGCAAAATCGGGACGTGAGATGAGCAAATGTTCGCCGATGTGGAGCATGGTGCTACTCATGTTGTTCATCCTCATGATGAGCTCTGGCGTCGTCTTCATCTTGTGCGCAACCTTGTTTATGACGTCCCCCGGTTTGACGATGTATTCCTCTTTCTCCGGCGATGGGGTTCGGGAGAGGAAGATGCCGATATTGATTTCGCCTAACAAGTCTTTGGCTTCATCGGCGTGCGGGCTGGTCGGATATTTTTGGACGAACGCGGTCAGCGCGGCGCGGGCTTCGGGCAATTTTCCATCCTGGCGCAGTTTTGCGGCGGCTTCGTATTCGGGCAGGGTGAGATCAATCCGGGGCTCGGGCGTCACCTCGCCCCGCTGCTCTTTTGCGACCTGAATGTCTTCCTTGAAGACAAAGTTGTAACCGAACCAGGCGGCGCCGCCGAAAATGATGATTGCTAGAAAAAGGACGAAGAGCCACTTCATTGCTTGAGAGTCGTTAAAGCGTTAAAGCGTTGAAGGGTTGAAGGGTTGAAGGGTTGAAGGGTTGAAGCGTTGAAACGGGTTGGACTAACATCGATGCGAACCGCAACCGCTTCAACGGTTCAACCCTTCAACGCGATCAGGTCGCTTTTTCTTCCCCCGGGAAGAAACGGTGCCAGAGCCGGCCGATGGTGCGTTCTTCCTCGTTGCTCCAGGTGAAATGACAATCCTGGCAATAAAATTCCTTGGGAATGATTTTCAGGGTGCACAGAAGACCCACCAACGCCGGGGTCATGAATTTCCGCGTCATTTGCGGATACTCGATGTTCGAAGAACGGCACTGCGGACACCGGATCATCGCCGCGGAAATTTCGGGATCGCTCGCTTCCCATTCAATCATCAAGCTTTGTCCACGCTCGAAGTCGGCGTCATCCACCATCACTTTCGCGTTGGCCAATGGCCGGGACATGAACGCCATTTTTTGCAGAGGTCCCTCATTGTGAATGTCCGCGTGGATTCCGGCTTCTTGAAAGCGCTGCTTCAGGCGCCTTGCTTTGTCCGGCTCATTAAATGTCGCGATCGTGACCATAGACTGATTGTGCCTCGGAACGGCGTTCTTCAGCAAACATCAACTAAGGCCCAAGTGCAACATTCGGAGGCGGGTACCAATGGTAAAGGAATAGATAAACAAGGACGCCGGTGACCGAGACATAAAGCCAGATCGGCATGGTCCAACGCCCGACGCGGCGATGCTTGTCCCAACGGCGCTGGAATACTGGCACCAGCGTCACAATGACCAGGGGCGGGACGACAAACGCGAGCAGAATGTGGGAAATTAGCAGCGGAAAATAAATCCACGCGATGAGCCCGGTGTAGCCGGACGATTTTTCGCCGGCGTAAGCGTGATAAACGATGTAGCCGGCCAGAAAACCGGTGGATGCAATCAGGGCGAGAATCATGCACGGCACGTGTCGTTGCCAAACGTTCCGCCGAATCCAGAACCAACCCATGGCGATGAACACCGTGCTGGCGGCGTTGAGCGAGGCATTGATCGCTGGGAGATCCCGAATTGTCATTGCCACAGATTCACACAGATGAAACGCAGATCAAAAGAAACGACAAAAATCGGTGTAAATCTGTGTTGATCTGTGGCTGTGTACCTCTGCCAATGCCAACGACGGTTGAAGAACAAAAGACGGCACGAAGCTCGCAACCGGGGCAATGGCATCCCAGGCATCCGCTCGTCCATCTCGTCTTGCGGTTGTCGATCGTTCTGTTGATCGCGGGCGCGATCAGTGGCGGCTGGTATCTTGCCCGCAAAGGTTTTCGCGGACAATGGCGCTCGCGAGTGGTGGAGGAATTGCGTCGGCGCGGAGTGGAAGCGTCGATCGGCCATCTCACCCTCGATCCATTTCGCGGCCTGGTCGCGCGAAATGTGCGCGTTTTCAGTTACAAAGACCGCACTGAAACCCTGGCCTTCATCAGCGAGATCGCCCTCGACATTAATTATGCGGCGTTTTTTCACCATCAGCCGTTTCTTAACGCGCTCGATATTCGCAATGCCGAAGTTACCCTGCCGTTGAAAGGGCCGGGCCGAAAAACAGGCCAGCGGCCGCAGCTCAGAAAGTTCCATGCTCACATCTATTTTCCGCCCGAACAAATCCAGATCAGTCAGGCTGAGGGCATTTTCTGCGGGATTCGAATCTCGGCTACGGGTCAATTGATCAAGCGCGCCGACTATCAACCGTCACCGCCGCTTTCGGACGAGGAACGGGAAAAACGCTGGGCAGTGATCCGCCGGATCGTGGCCGAGTTGCAAAAATTCAATTTTCCGAGTGGCCCGCCGTCGTTGCAGGTGAAATTCGCCGGGGATCTTGCCAATCTCGAAGACGCGCGCGCCGAAGCGACATTTCAAGGCGCATTGCTAAAGCGGGAGGATTACGAGATGCGCGATCTGATCGTTTCGGCCGAGTTCAGCGATCAAACCCTTAACCTGACTCGATGTGAATGGAACGATCACATGGGCGGCCTTGTCGCGACGGGGAGTTGGAGTCGAAGGACCGATCGGGCGACCTTCGAAGCCCGCAGCAGTCTCGATATCAAAACTCTGCTCGATGCCGCGGACATTAGCGAACCCCTCGCAGACCTAAGTTTTAAGGTCCCGCCGGTGATTGACGTTTCGGGTTCGGCCAACTTCACCACCGGCCGGCCTCAGATAAAATTGATTGGGCATTTCTCCGCCGAGAAACTGGCTTACAAAAATCTCTCACTGTCCGATTGCCACGCCGAGTTCTCCTGGGACGGTGAGAGGACATGGGTCCGCGATATTCGGGTTCGTCATCAAACGGGAGACCTGCGCGCGGAAGTATTTGAAGGGCCCGACGAGTTTCGATTAAACGTGGACGGACCGGTGGCGCCGGGCGCATTGCGTCCGTTCGTTTCGCCGGAGATCCAGGAATTTCTCGGCGAATGGGAGTTTACCGGCCCGCCGATGATTCAACTCGCGATTCGGGGAAAGGATCGGGAGCCGGCCAACTGGCAGGGAGATGGAAACATTCGACTTGGCCGCACCCGGTTTCGCGGTCAGTGGATGAACGATGCGACGGCAAAGGTGCATTTCGCGAACGGCGCCGTGACCTACGAAAATTTTCGGGTCACTCGCGATGAAGGAGTAGGGACTGGGACATTCGTTTACGATTTTGCCAATCACGAAGTTCGCGTTTCAAATGTAAAAACAAACCTCCGCCCGGTCGAAGTCGCGTGGTGGATCGATCCCGATCTTCCAAAGACGGTTGCGCCTTACAAGTTTCATCAGCCGCCGGCAATCACCGCAAATGGCGTCTATCAATTTCACGGGGGCAAAGGGACCCGGCTCGAAATCAATGTCGATGGCCCGGCGGGGATGGACTATGTCTTTCTCGGAAAGACCCTGCCCTTCTCAAAAATCAACGGGCGGCTCCTGTTTACCAACGATCGGCTCCAGATTGTTGATCTACATGGTACATTGCTTTCCGGAAGCGTTCGCGCCAACGCGGATATTTCGCTCGCCCACAACGATCAGCGTTACCGGGCGAAGTTAACGGTCGACGCAATGGACTTTCCGCGCCTGACCGATCTTTATTGGAATTACAAGACGGCGCACGGTCAGTTGAGCGGCGTTTATGATTTCACCGGAGTCGGTGACAACGCGCGATTGATGCAGGGAAGCGGAAAAGTGAACGTGGCCAACGGAGATGTATTTGCGATCCCGGTTTTCGGTCCGCTTTCGGGAATTTTTGGCGCGATAATTCCCGGTGCCGGCTACAGTATCGGGCGGGAAGCGACGGCCAGTTTCGCGATCAAGGCCGGAACGATTCACACCGAAGATCTCGAGGTTGCCGGCAAACTTTTTTCAATGGTCGGCCACGGTGACATTCACTTCCTCGACGACAAACTCGATTTCGATGTGCGGGTTGATCCCAAAGGACCAGGCATTCTGCTCACCCCGGTCTACAAGTTGTTCGAATACAAAGGCGAGGGGAGCCTGAAAAATCCCGATTGGCATCCGAAACGATTTTAGGATTCCCCTTTTGCTGCTATCCGTATAATCCGCGTAATCCGCGGTTCTCCTTCTCATGAAAAAAATCGGAATCCTTTTTGGCCAGGAACACAGCTTCCCACCAGCATTCGTCGAGCGGGTTAACCAAAAAACCGGCGGCAAAGACATCGTCGCTGAGTTCGTCAAGATCGACAAAGTCCTGCAGGGCGAGCCTTGCGGTTACGACGTGGTGATCGATCGGATTTCCCAGGATGTTCCATTTTATCGGGCCTGGCTCAAGAACGCCGCCCTCACCGGGGCCGCGGTCGTCAACAATCCGTTTTGGTGGAGCGCGGACGAGAAATTTTTCAATAATGCGCTCGCAACCAAGATCGGCGTGGCGGTCCCGCGCACGGTTTTGCTGCCATCGAACCAACCGCCGCCGGACACCAACGATAAATCGTTTCGCAATCTCGAGTACCCGCTGAACTGGGACGAAATTTTCGCCTACGTCGGTTGGCCGGCGTTTTTTAAACCGTTCGCCGGCGGCGGCTGGAAAAATGTTTATCGCCTGCACAATCCCGACGAATTCTACCGAGCTTACAACGACACCGGTCAGCTGGTGATGATGTTGCAGGAAGAAGTGAAGTTCGACATGTACTTCCGCTGTTACTCGATCGATCAGCGAAACGTTCGCATCATGCCGTACGAACCGCGGCATCCTTATCATTTGCGTTACCAAACCGAATGGCAGGCCCCGAAAGAAATTTTGGACAAGGTGCAAGAGGGCGTGCTTCGATTGAATCAATATCTCGGCTACGACCTCAATACGGTTGAGTTCGCGATTCGCGACGGCGTTCCGGTGGCGATCGATTTTTGCAATCCCGCTCCGGACGCAGAAGCCGCATCAGTTGGACAGGCCAACTTTGAGTGGGTGGTCGAGGCCGTTTCCGAAATGGCGATTCGCAAAGCCCGCGAGCATGTCCCCGGCCGCGACAATTTAAGCTGGGGAAAATATCTCCAGGCGGCAGTGACCAAGCGTCCGCTCGACGAGCTAGCATAACCGGAAGAAGGCTTCCCTGAACCCTAATCGTGGCGACTTTGCCGGCTGACACCGCACCCGTTTTTACGGTGGGGTACAGTACTGTACCACCACCCATTTTTGCTGTACGTCGGTCACTTACAGAGGGAAGCGCCGTAGGCGCGGCGTGTTTATCTTTGGTGTAAGTGGGTCAGTCAGAATGGAAGCGCCGTAGGCGTGGCGTGTTTATCTTTGGTGTAAGTGGGTCAGTTAGAATGGAAGCGCCGTAGGCGCGGGGGTGTTTATCTTTGGTATACGTGGGTCAGTTAGAATGGAAGCACCGCAGGCGCGGGGGTGTTTATCTTTGGTATAAGTGGGTCAGTCAGAATGGAGGCGCGGTAGGCGCGGGGTGTTTATCTTTGGTATAAGTGAGTCAGTCAGAATGGAAGCACCGTAGGCGCGGGGTGTTTATCTTTGGTGTAAG
>JAICWQ010000217.1 GCA_025934755.1 Chthoniobacterales bacterium
TGAGAGTTACTTGTTTCTCGAAATTTTTCATCGCTGGTTGGTCAAAGCAGGTGAGATCGAGGCCACTGAAATGTTGCCGAGGCCGGAAGATCTATTTTGGAAAGAGCCCGACGGCCGGCGCACTTTTGAGCTGCGGACGCTAATTGTTCCGCGAACATGAAAATCGTAGCGATTGCCAATCAGAAAGGCGGTGTCGGTAAAACGACCACGGCCGTAAATCTCGGAGTTGCTCTTGCCGAAAAAAACCTGCGCATATTACTGATCGACCTTGATCCTCAGGCGAACGCAACCAGTGCGCTGGGTATGCAGGAAGTGGAAGGTGAAAGCATTTACGAGTCACTTATCGGAGGCGTTCCAATCATCACCAAAATTTTGCCGACACGCCTGGACAACATGTTTTTAATTCCTGCCGATCTCGATCTTGCGGGTGCCGAAGTGGAGATCGCCCGTATGCCCGATCACCTCACTCGCCTCGCGGTTACATTGTCCGCTTTTCGCTCCGACGAAACTTTTGATCTCGTATTGTTAGATTGCCCGCCCTCTTTGGGTATTCTCATGACCAATGCCCTCGCGGCAGCCGACGAAATTCTTACCCCAATTCAATGTGAATACTTTGCCCTCGAAGGTTTGGTAAAGATTGTGCGGGTTGTCGAACAAGTGCGTGGCTCTGGGGCAAACGATCGGATCCAGATTGCCGGGATTGTGATGACGATGTTCGACAGCCGAACTAATCTCAGCGAGCAGGTAGTGAGCGAAGTTCGCCAACATTTCGGCGAGCGGGTTTATAAAACGGTCATCCCCCGTACGGTGCGTCTGAGCGAAGCTCCAAGTTTCGGAAAGTCGATCCTAGAATACGATTCAAGTGGAGTTGGCGCGATGGCTTATCGGGCTTTGGCTCGCGAGTTTATCAGACGCCACGGCTCGTTGGCGCCGGTCCGCGCCTAATCCGAAGGACTTGTTAAAGGCTGCCGCCGGGTGATGCAGCCCAGCCTTCGGCTTCCACTGTCGCCATATCAGCAGGGAGATATTTCGCACCGATTAACCAAAGCACCCCGGATATCAACATCACCGCTGAGATTCCGAGAAACGCTGTGGTCATATTTGTGTGGCCGGCGACTAGCCCGAGTAACGGGGGTGCGATCGCATCGCCAAGTGCATGCATCACAAAAATACCCAAGCCAAACGCCATGGCTCGCACGGCGGGTGGCGCGACGTTTGCCACTGCCGTGTTCGCCGGGCCCGTATTAAAAAAGATAAAAAACAAAGCACCGAATAGCAGAATCCAGGCATAGGGAAATGGCGCATACAGCATCGTCGCTAATAATGGAAAACCGAGGAGCATGCCAATGCCCGAAACTAGAAGGTCTGACCCTTGAATCCGCGACCGAAGCCGGTCCGCGAGAAAACCGCCAGCTAGCGTGGAAATCAATCCGGCGATGGCGGTAATCCCGCCGAAAATCGCTGTGGCCGAGGCCGGCTGATGACGAAACTGAAAGTAAGCCGGCATCCAATAAGCCAATCCGCCGAGCGCGAAAGCCATTGCGGTTTGCGCGGAGACGTTCAAGCCATAAGAGGGTCTTTTCGTTAAGACAATCAACGTTTTCAGATACGCAACGATCGAGGTTTTGACGCGATCCCCGCCAATTGATGCGACTGCCCGGGGGTCCTTCTGGTGAAAACAAAGCAGTCCCAGAAGCAAGGCCGGCCCGCTCGCAACGTAAAAGGCCGATCGCCAGCCTAAATGGACATTGATTAGGCCGCCGAGGATATAACCTAATGCAGCGCCGGTTGGGATGGCGCAAAAGAAGATCGCCAGCATGCGGCCGCGCTTTTCTATTGGGAACAGATCAGAAATGATTGGCGGAGCCGCGGGACCGTAGGCTCCCTCTCCTATGCCAACTAAAATGCGGGCTATGAAAAGAGCAGCAAAACTGCGTGCTACCCCTGATGCAGCAGTGGCCATGCTCCAAGTGATTGCGGCTGTTCCAATAATGGCCCAGCGGCAATACCGATCTGCAAGCCAACCCAGCGCCGGAGCGGCAATCATATAACTAACAACGAATGCGGTGCTTAGCGTGCCGCTCCACCACATCGCGTTTGGATCATTTGGCGAAAAAAACGTCGCACGGATCGAAGGCTCGACTGCGGCGAGGACATATCGGTCAATAAAGTTAAAAAGGTTGAGACTTAGCAGGAGCCCAAGCGAAATGCGGGCGCTGGTTCGGGAGGCAGGGCTCGACATTGACTGGGGGATACACTGCCGAATGCCGATTGCAAACAACAATCATAGGAGCCGGGTGCGAAGGTTTTCTTCCGGCCAAGATTGGTCAACCAGTCGAACACACAGAGTATCGGTCGCGCTGCTTAGGGGATTCGCCGTCGTGACCGATAAAGACAGATTATGTGCGAGTTGCGATTCATTAACGAGCCATGCGAATTAAGACCGACGAATACGCGACACCAGCGAAGCCGCCGAAATCGTCCAGTATGTCAATCGTGCGCGGAGCCGCCAAGGATTGCACTGCTTGTCATTTATTTAAGCACGCCACTCAAACCGTTTTCGGGGAAGGCCCGAAAACAGCGGCCTTGATGCTCGTTGGCGAACAGCCAGGCGACTACGAAGATGTCGCGGGCGAACCTTTCGTCGGCCCAGCCGGAAAAATTATGGACCGGGCCCTGGAAGAGACTGGCATCGACCGCAGGCAAGTCTATGTAACTAATGCAGTGAAGCATTTTAAGTGGGAACCGCGCGGCAAGCGCCGACTTCATAAGAAGCCGAACTCGCGCGAGATCGCAGCCTGCCGACCATGGCTCGAAGCCGAGGTGCGACTCGTTAGGCCGAGCCTGGTTGTCGCGATGGGCGCGACGGCAGCTCAAACTATCTTCGGTCCTTCGTTCCGCGTGACCCGTGAGCGAGGCAAAATTCTTTCATCGAAACTGGCGCCGCGCGTCATGGCAACCGTTCATCCTTCATCGTTGCTGCGACAACCCGATGAAGAATCCCGACATCGCGAGTATGCAAAGTTTGTCGCGGACCTACGAATCGCGGTAAAGGCGGCCAAAGCGAAGTAGCCACGGCTGGGTTGGATAAGCGCAGTGTTTTCACGCCAAAATTTATGAGGTTTGTCCTTATGCCCTGCGAAGGAATATCGGTAGATTCGCTGATGAAATTTGGCGCTCCCATGATAGTGTCTTCCGCTTGCCGGGGGGTATAGCTCAGCTGGTAGAGCGTCTCGTTCGCAATGAGAA